>VFKY01000233.1 GCA_009885275.1 Verrucomicrobiota bacterium
TATCGCAAAGCAAAGTAGTCAATACACTGTCGCAGAAGCAAAACGCGCCAACGATGGACGCACCGACGGAGAATACGAAAAAGGAAGTGTGGCGCATACTTCCGGCACCGATGAAAACCCATGGTGGGAAATTGATTTAAATACCATGCAATCCATCGATAAAATTGTGGTGTGGAATCGCACGGACGGTGTTGGAAAACGCCTCGATGGCTTTCACGTCGTTCTACTGGATGACAAACGCCAAACCGTATGGAAAAGCGAAAGTACACCCGCTCCCGATAATGATAAAACGTTTGCGATTGCTGGACCTATGCCTGTTAAATTCAATACCGCGTTCGCTGATTTCGAACAAAACGAATTCACGGCGGCATCTGTCTTACTGAAAAAGGACAAGAAAAACCAAGGTTGGGCCGTTGCTGGAGCTATCGATAAACCGCATATGCTTACGCTACTTACTTCGGCGCCCGTCGTGACACCTCAGGGATCTATGTTGCGCGTGACCATCGCTCAAAACAGCCAACACAAACAACACACTCTCGGTAGCTTCCGACTTGGGGTTACTGGCGATACCCGTGTACAACAGGTCGCAAAAATGCCGGAAGCCATTGTTGCCGCTTTGACTCTATCGAAAGACAAACGCACAGCCGATCAACAAAAAGCAATCACGAATTACTATGTGCGCGACATCGCCAAAGAATCCACCGTAGATCGTCAAAGCCTCGCGGCACTTAACAAAGAAATTACGGCACTCAAGCCTGTGACCGTACCGATCATGCAGGACCTCGAAGCTGCCAAGCGCCGCAAAACAAATGTCCATCTACGGGGCAACTGGCAGGCACTTGGCGATGAAGTATCGGAGGCGGTGCCTGTCGTATTTCCTCCAATGCCTAAGGATGCACCGCGCAATCGACTCGGACTCGCGAACTGGGTTGCGACTAAGGAAAATCCACTCACTGCGCGCGTCGCCGTAAATCGTCTCTGGGAATCCATCTTTGGTATTGGCATCGTGCGCAGCAGTGAAGAGTTCGGAAGTCAGGGAGATCTCCCCGTGCATCCAGAATTGCTCGACTGGCTCGCTGCCGAATTCATGGAGAGCAAATGGGATGTAAAGCACATGCTCACGCTCATGTTCAATAGCCGTGCTTATCGTCAAGTCACTACCAGTTCACTCGCACTTAATGAACGAGATCCTGATAATCGCCTCCTCGCTCGCGGCCCGCGATTCCGTCCCACTGGCGAATTGCTACGTGATCAGGCACTCGCCGTGAGTGGATTACTGAGCTCGAAGATGTATGGTCCAGGCGTGCGCCCTTTGATGCCTAATATCGGACTCAGCACCGCCTTTGGTGGCGGTAACGATTGGGTAACCAGTACGGGTGAGGACAGTCACCGTCGCAGTATCTATACCGACGTTCGACGTAACAGTCCGTATCCAAGTTTCACCACATTCGACGCCCCAAATCGCGAAGTTTGCACTGTCCGTCGTGGTCGATCCAACACGCCACTACAAGCATTCGTCACCCTCAACGATCCTGTCTTCATCGAAGCAAATCAGGCGCTCGCGCGTCGCCTCATTACCGAAGGCGGAGCCAATACAGCGGATCGCATTCGCTTCGCTTATAAAGTGTGTCTTGCTCGTGAACCCGATGCCAAAGATATCACCACGCTAACCGCAGTGTATGATAAAGCCTTGGCTTATTATCGCGTCGATACGCAAGCTGCCACAAAAATGGCCACCCTTCCCATCGGCCCTACACCGAAAGATATGGATGAGCCCAGTCTCGCCGCTTTGACGACCGTAGCCAATGTGGTGATGAATCTCGATGAATTTCTGATGCGTCGCTAAACCTTTTCTAAAACCTAACTCTTGTTTTTCTATGAATCCGATCCGCCACGACCAACTCCAACTCGCAACACGCCGACACTTTCTCAGCAGTGCCGGACAATTCAGCCTTGGAGCGGTTGCCCTCCATGCCATGACACACAACGAGGCTAAAGCGGCTCCCGTTTTGGACAATCCTTTGGCCCCCAAACTCCCTCCTCAACCTGCCAAGGCCAAGAGGGTCATTTATCTTCACATGTCAGGTGGTCCCCCGAACCTCGACATCTTCGATTACAAACCCGAATTGGTAAAACACAGCGGAGAACCCTGCCCTGACTCCTTTCTCAAAGATCGTAAATTCGCGTTCACCACCGGTGTGCCAAAAATCATGGGCTCCCCTCGGACCTTCAAACAATACGGTAAAGCCGGCATGTGGATGAGCGATGCGGTGCCTAATTTTCAGGGAATCGCGGATGACATCACGATCGTGCGTGCCATGCACACGGATCAATTCAATCACGCACCTGCAGAACTGCTTCTCTTCACCGGTCACGCACGTCAGGGGCGTCCTTCCATGGGCTCATGGGTCACCTACGGACTCGGCACAGAAAATCAGGATCTACCCGGGTTTGTCACCCTCATTTCCAGCGGTGTGCAACCAAGTGGTGGACAAGGCTGTTGGGGAAGCGGATTTATTCCCTCCGTTTATCAAGGTGTCCAATGCCGGAGTAAAGGCGACCCCGTTCTCTTTGCTACCGATCCTCCAGGGATGAATCGCGATTTGCGTCGCGCCACTCTCGATGCGCTCAACGAAATAAACCTGCGCCAA
>VFKY01000181.1 GCA_009885275.1 Verrucomicrobiota bacterium
ACAGGAGATACCAACGATCACCTGAAGCATTTCCTGCCAAATATTTGTGAGGCTATCATACGAGTTGATCCTCTCATTGCAGCGTTGCGATGCTGGGGCACAGTGGAGGCGTGCAGACTTCTATTGATTCTTTTCTTCTTCACATCGCCACAGAACGTGGCTTGTCGGAGAACTATCAATTGCTCGTGCGCCGAGTTTTGGAAACCTTTGCGGCATGGTTCAAGCGGGAACAGCAGAAGGAATCTGTAACAGATGTCACCACGACGAATCTCACAGGGTATCTGGCACATCGAAAAGGTGACGGCATTGCAACCTCTAGTTTGCGCGTGGAGCTGGTGGCGCTGAAGATTTTTTTCAAATGGCTCGCCGTGCGCGGTCATCGGATTGGTGATCCGGCGGAGCCCATCCTGCCGCCACGGGTAGAGCAATATTTGCCGGAGACGCTCAATGAGCTGGAGGTGAAGGCGCTCTTGGAATCGGTGCAGGGCGATGGGTTGCTCGACATTCGCGATCGTGCCATGCTGGAAACGTTTTATGCCAGCGGACTTCGGGTCAGTGAACTGGTGAATGCGCGACTGGAGCATCTCAACCTTGAGGATGGTCTGCTGCGAGTTACTGGCAAGGGTAACAAAACCCGACTCGTGCCGATGGGTGAAGTGGCTTGTAAAGCCGTTCAGCGTTATCTTGAAGCTGTTCGCCCGAAGCAAGTCACCCCGAAAACACAGAGTTGGATTTTTCTTAATCGCAATGGCGGTCGCCTGACGACAGCCCGTCTTTGGCAGATCGTTAAAGAGCGCGCGGCTCTTGGTGGACTTGATCCAACTCGACTTTATCCGCATCTACTGCGGCATAGTTTTGCTACACATCTGCTGAATCACGGGGCCGACCTGCGAGTGATTCAGGAGATGTTGGGACACGCTGATATTGCGACGACTCAGATATACACCCACGTTGAGCAGAAGCGGTTGCGGGACACGCACCGGAAGTTTCATCCACGATCCTGAGGGAGAGTTGAGAATCAGCCATGAAGTGATGGTTTCACACGAAGGCACAAAAGCACGAAGAAGTTCCAGTTGATGGGCTTTAATCTAAACACCAAAACTTTGTGCCTTCGTGCCTTTGTGTGAGGAAGTAGATCGGCAGCTCTTGAGTATTTTTCAGTGGCGGACTCGCCTCATTCGTCTCATGCTTCGTTCATGATTTTAAGAACAACTTGCTCGGTGATGTTGACTGTTTTGATAACACTAAACAGCTTGAAGGCTCAGACTAAATTCGTGGCAAACTACGATGAAGCAAAGGTGGGCGACCTACCTATCCCTAATGTGTTGATTGCAGAGGACGGCAGCAAGATCACGACGAAGGAAGAATGGCTTAAAAAGCGCAAACCGGAGTTGCTGCATATTTTTGAGACAGAGGTGTTTGGTAAAACGCCTACGGAGAAACTGGAAGGCATCCGCTATGTAACGACTTCAGAAAATAAGAGCGCACTCGGCGGCAAGGCGACGATGCGCCAGGTGACGATCTATTTCACCGCTAAGGATGAACCGCATGTCGATGTGCTGCTTTATTTGCCGAACAAAAGAACCGCACCGGCGCCGGTCTTTGTCAGTCTGAATTTTGCGGGAAATCACTCCACTTCCACGGACCCCGCTATTCCCCTTTCCAAGTCATGGTTTCGCAACAATCCCAAGGAAGGATATGTCGACAACAAAGCGACCGAGGCTTCGCGGGGCACGAGTGTGGACCGCTGGCCCTTTGAAGCGATGATTGATCGCGGTTATGGCGTGGCCACCGCCTACTATGGCGACATTGATCCCGACATTGACGATGGTTTTCAGAACGGAGTGCATCCGCTGTTCTACAAAGATGGTAAAACCAAGCCCGCGGCAGACGAATGGG
>VFKY01000311.1 GCA_009885275.1 Verrucomicrobiota bacterium
ATCACCCTCATGAAGCAATGGGCTGCCGACGGGAAGTAAACCCGCATGAGTTGCTTTTACCCTGGGAGCGCTGGCATCTTGCCGGCTCAGGTTCATGGTCATTAGCACGTTCACGGACCATCTGGATATTTATGCAAGTTTGAAAGGACTACGACGTTTTGCACTCATCACCATGAAAACACTGCTCATTTTTCTCCTCGCTACCGCCTTACCAAGCTTTGCTGCTGAAACGTCTCCTCATCCCAACATTGTCCTCATCATGGCAGACGATCAGGGCTGGGGTGACACCGGGTACAACGGCCATCCCGAACTCAAAACACCGAATCTCGATGATCTAGCCAAAAATGGGGTGCGCTTTAACCGTTTTTATTCAGCGCATTTCAATTGCTCACCAACACGTGGCAGCATCATGACCGGTAGACATCCGAATCGCTATGGCACCTTCAGTCCCGGTTCCCCCATCCGTGCACAAGAACTGACTGTGGCAAAGGTTTTGCAGTCCGCTGGCTATGCAACGGGACATTTCGGAAAATGGCATCTCAATGGCAAAAATGGAGATAAAAATACCACAGAGGGCAACGGACGAGCCATCCTCACTGACGATCCATTATCACCAGGAAAAATGGGCTTTGATGAATGGGTCGCGGCTGACAATTTTTTTGACCTTGATCCCGTACTCGGTCGCAACGGCGTGCCCGAAAAGTTTCATGGCGACAGCTCGGACATCACCACTGACGAGGCGTTGAAATTCATCAAGAAACAGGCCAGTGCGAACAAACCCTTTCTCAGCGTCGTGTGGTTTGGCTCACCGCATGTCCCACATCAAGCCTTACCTGCTGACAAAGCTGCCTATGCGGCGCTGACCGAGAATGAACAGAATTACTTTGGTGAGATCACCGCGGTTGACCGCAGTGTTGGCCGATTGCGCGCGGCATTGCGCGAGCTAAAGATCGCCGACAACACGCTGCTCTGGTATAACAGCGACAACGGGGGTCACGAAGGGCCGAAGTCCACTGGCAACCTACGCGGTGAGAAAGGCAGTATGTGGGAAGGCGGAGTTCGTGTGCCCGGTCTCGTCGAATGGCCTTCACGAATCTCGAAGCCATTTATCAGTGAGACTCCGTGCTCCACGCTCGACATCTATCCAACCGTTCTCGAAGCCACTGGCGCAATGGCGCAAAATCAGATTCAACCGCTCGATGGGATAAGCTTGCTTCCGTTGTTTGATCGCAAAACCGAATCGCGCTCCAAGCCTATTCCATTTTGGAATCACGCGGGCAAACAACCTGGACACGCCACTCTACTTGATTGGCCCTACAAACTGCACACTAACCCAGTGACTACTCGTTACAAAAAAAGCAAAGAGGACGCAACTTTACCAACAACGCTACTTTACGATGTCTCTAAAGACCCCAAGGAAACCACTGATCTCGCCATGGAGGAACCCGAACGTGTAGCAAAAATGACCGCTACTCTCGAGGCATGGAAAGCGTCTGTTGAAAAAAGCCTCGCAGGCGAAGATTATAAATTAGGAACTCCTTCCACGAAATAATGGGATTAGCCAAGGAGCGTATTTCCCTAAGAGTGCAATTAGCATCAAATATTTCACCCCTTCTTTCACCCGTCCTCGACGGATGCTGATTAGTAGGGCGCCAAAATTAAGCGCACCACGGAACTTGTATGACTCAGTGAAGATGAAATGTCGTTAAGACTGTGAACGATCAACAGCTTTTGCCAACTTTGTCATCATTTTGAGCTGCGATGACATCATTTATACTAACTTTACGAACGTCCGTATCGTCTCCTCATGCTGGCGACGGAAAAAGAATGGCTTCTTCTTCAATCGTTGATCTAACTCCGTAACAAGCTTATCAAAGAGCGCACTCTGTTTGCGAGTACTCATCTCGACTTGTCGCATCGCTTCACGCAGCGCACGCCTATCATTGACGGCGGCAAAGCTATCCACATCGTTTTGTAACTTGAAGTTCACAAGCGCAGATTCATGTTGCTCGATAACGAAATGAAGAAGGTCTTCTGTGCCAGTGCACAGCCTGGCTGATTCCATTGTGGGCTATTGTTTTGACATGACTTCTCACCCAGTCTTGAATGCTCGCCCTTGTCAACTGACAACCTCTGCCGAAGAATCAACTCGTCACCCTATTACTCATGCCGGCAATCGATGTTGCGTTCATTATTTTTCATTTCATTGCAAGTGATGGTGGCGGTGAGCGATTCTTCCTAAACTCGCTACTTTCCTGTGTGCGGCATGGAGAACAATGTGTCGCTTATATCCCACTAACGCGACTACCAATACACTCGGAGATGCAGGCCAGACGCTTCACCTTGCTCTTTCACCGTATTCTCCCTGGATTGCCTGCGCCAAGTGTCCCGTTATATCAACGCGATCACTTCAGTTTACCTAACGATGTGTTTTTGTTCCTCATGATGTTGGATCTAGGAAGTTCAATGCAACGCAAAAACCCTCTCGGCGCCATCGAAGCCTATCGTCGCGCCGTACGCCCATCGGATAAAGCACAACTTGTGATAAAGGTCGCGCATTCCACCCTGTTTCCGAAAGAGTTTGCTCAATTAAGTGCCGCTGCTGCATCAGTGAATGCGATCTTACTCACTGATCAACTTACGGAAGAAGAAACCAACTCCCTCTCACATGCCTGCGATGCTTACCTCTCACTGCACCGTGCTGAAGGTTTCGGGTTCACGCTCGCTGAAGCTATGCAACGCGCGCGTCCAGTGATCGCCACAGGTTGGTCCGGCAACCTAGACTTCATGTCGGCAAGCAACAGTTACCTCGTCAATTCTCATCTCATATCCGTCGGATCGACATGCAATATATACTCGCAAATGCCAGAATCCATGTGGGCTGATCCAGATCTAAATCATGCTGCACATTATATACGTCATGTGCTTGATGAGCGCGAGGAATCAAGCCATCGCGGGGAAATTGGACGCGATGAAGTCTGTCAATTGATGTCAGTGAAACAATCGGCAGCGGAATTACACGCGCATTTACAACGCATTCGTCAAGAATCACTTCAGTTATGCCATCGCACCGTTTGAAAAACTTTTGTATCGGTGCATAAAAACCAAAAATACCTAAACAGGTGTCTTTGAATGTGTTGGCAAAAATATGGCAAGTGCTACAACAGGGATGTTAACCAGATTATTGCGACCAATCCTCTCTAGCGGCTCACGGACTCAGCCGTTGCCTCTCCCACAGGTCACCTTTCTGTGCATAAGAGATACGATCATGCAAACGGCTGGGTCTTCCCTGCCAAAATTCAATCTCATGCGGTGTAAGAACATAACCTCCCCAATTGGATGGTAGTGGCACCTGACCTTCGGGATACTGCTGCTTCAGTTCACGCTCGCGATTTTCCAACCATTCACGATTTGGAATGGACTTGCTTTGCTCGGAAACCCAGGCGCCGATCTGACTGCCATAGGGCCTGCTCTGAAAATAGGCATTCGATTCCTCTCGACTGGTTTGACTCACGGTGCCCCGCACACAGACCTGACGCTCACGCTCCTTCCATAAAAAGACAAGCGACGCCTTAGGGTTAGCAGCTAGTTCAAGGGCTTTGCGACTGTGATAGTTCGTGAAGAATGAAAAACCTGTCGCATCAAAGCCTTTCAGCAACACTGTGCGTGCAGAAGGCTGCCCTTCTGAAGAGACGGAGGCCAAGGTCATCGCATTGGGTTCCATGAGAGCGGAAGCAATGGCATCATCAAGCCACATCCGAAATAGCACCATTGGATCCGCAGGCAACGTCGCTTCATCAAGCGCACCTTTTTCGTAATTCAAACGCAGATCGGCCAAATTCGGATTGCCAGTCGGATTCGATGAGGGATAGAAGACAGACATAACTTCCCAACCCCTACGCATGAGTAGACAAATTGCAGGTATTATTTCAGATCTTGAGCGCATTCTTCTCGATGCCACGACTATCCAAGAACGTGTCATCGCCATGGCACAGGAAATTCAACGCGATTACGCCGACAAGGAACTACAGGTCGTCTGCTTAATGGATGGGGCGCTGTTTTTCATGGCTGATCTTTTGCGTCACATCAATCTCCCGATACGCCTTCACACCTTGAGTGTGAGCAGTTATGATGGCGGCACCCAATCATCGGGCACGGTACAAATGCCAGAAAAGCTCCTATTCGATCTTTCTGGTAAACATGTGCTACTGATCGACGACATCCTTGATAGCGGATTAACGCTAATAACCGTGCAGGAACGTCTCCGCGTGGAATGCAACCCTGCATCACTACGCACGGCGATTCTACTCGATAAGCAAAGACCGCGCTCCTTTGATGTATCAATCGAATACATAGGTTTTGAAATCGAAGATGCATTTGTCGTAGGCTACGGCATGGACTATCAGGGACACTATCGCCATCTCCCCTGTATTGGTGTACTCAATCCCAACCATTTTCCTCAAATATGAAAGTCCGGGTACTCTTCTTTTCCCTTCTCCAAGACCTCACTGGAGAAGTGGAAATCGCCGTTGATCTGCCCGCCACTGCAACGATTGCAGACTTGTTGGATATCTTATTTCAACGCTGGCCAAAACTCCAAGACTGGGATCAGAGTCTGCTTCTTGCCGTGGATCAAAATTATGTGAAGCGTCATGAGTCTCTGCATGAAGGAGCTGAAATTGCCCTTATGCCGCCGGTGCAGGGCGGCTAGAGAATTTAATCCAATAAAAATCAAGTGCCTCAGGCCAATTCCGTAATCACATGCTGATCAAACTCTCAAATTCATCTTTCTTAAGGGTAACATAGAATTTCATCCTGTACGTGCGACAGGTTTTTAACCTGTTGTTTTAAAAAACGGGATGGAATCCTGAGTTACTGCTTTCCAAAAAAATTCATCGAGTCCCATTTATCAATGCCCACGGTCCCCTGTCCATTTCTTTCGACAATTGATCATGCCTATGTCGCGCAGGAAATTCATGACTTAGGAAAAGATCGTAGCCAAAAGTTTTACAACACCGCATTAAATTATGCCCAGAGCCTGTGGCTTGAAGGCTATCCCGCCAAGGCGCTTCTGCTGGTGAATCGGGCGCTATCTTGTCGACTGCCTAACGTCTCTCTTCAAGCACCGGACAAGCCTTATAACGCTGTTGCATGGATGCTACATCATCGACCTGCTGGATTATTCATCGGCAACCCACGGCGACACTATCAGCATCTCGCCACCCGCATGGTGGAACCTAATAAAGAACTAAGAACTTGGCGGGCATGGGCCTG
>VFKY01000290.1 GCA_009885275.1 Verrucomicrobiota bacterium
GTGAAGTTGGGCCAGTTGGTGGCATCGAAGTTGGTTTGAGTGAGGGTGAAGAATCCGACCAGGCTGTCGATAGAGCTGAATCCTGCACCAACGTTGACGGACCCAGTCGATTTCTCTGCTACTGTAATATCAATGTCTTTGTAGCCGGGGCTGCCGGTAGCATTATTACGGAAATCCACTTGGCTGAAGTAACCCATGTTCTCGAGTCGTTTTTTACTTGTCTCGATACGAAGAGTATTGAATTCCTCACCAGGAGAGAAGGCAAGTTCACGACGAATGACATTATCCTTCGTCTTTGCATTGCCTTCGATGCCAATTTTACGGATAAAGGATTTGTCACCTTCTGTAATTCTGTACAAGACTTTGACGGATTCTTTGCCGTCAGGAATTACGCTGGTATCAATGCGAGCATCTGCATAACCACGGGAACCATAATAATCGCCAATTTGCTTTTCATCCTTGGAAATGTCGGTGGCAGAGTAGGGGACGCCGGCTTCTAGAATCAATGCTGGCGCAAGCTCGTCCTTGGTGAAAACGGTGTTACCTTCAAGTGAGACGTCGGAAACGTTGTATTGTTTTCCTTCATTGATGACGAAGATCAGATCAATGCTGTCTGTCTTCACGGGTTCGCGGCGCACTTGAGCAACTTTGGCATAGACATAACCTTGATCTTGTACCGTGCGTTCGATCGTGCGGATATCTTCTTGGAGAGCATCGTTGTTGAGTTTTCCGGCTTTTCCCCAGAGATTCCAAGGGCGTTTTATTTTGAGAGCCATTTTCGAGCGCAGTTCACTTGCTTTAACTGCCGTGAGACCTTCGAAACTGATGGCATTGATGATGGCGCGTTGTCCTTCGCTCACGGTATATATCACACGAACAAATCCCTTTGTTGGAAGGGGTTCGGTTTTATATTCAACTCCAACATCTGCAAATCCCTTCTTGCTGTAAATGTCACGTATCTTATTCACGCCGGCATAAAGCTTGGCTTCATCCACGGGTTCGTTGATCTTTACTTCGACACCTTTGCGAAGTTTGTCGGCATCAACGATGGTGTTACCGACAAATGTTACTTCACCGATGGCTCCGCGTCCTGTGACTTTAACGATGACATTGACTCCTCCATTGGCATTTGTTGTGGTGATGTCCACGTTTTCCACGAGACCGCTGGCATATAGATTCTTAATATCACGGTCAATATCTTCTTCGCGAAACACTCCGCCTTCGCGTGTCCCCATGTTAGCAAGGATACGACCCTTATCAATTTCAGCACCGCCAACGGAGATGACTTGGACTTGCTTGATAATTTTTTTCTCAGGAACCGCGTTTTGAGCGCTAAGTGTTTGAGTGCAGAGAACAGTTGCTACTAGCAAGCTGAGAGCTCCTTGAAGTGTATTTGTGAGTGTCATACCGGGCATGTTATATACTTGGGTGAATGGGAGTCCGCACAAGGCTTCAATGGGGCTTCATCGTCAAGCCTGAATTATGAAAATCGTTGGTGTCTTTTGCTTATATATTTAAGAAAACTAAAGTTAATTATCAGCCGCGATAACAGTGTCATGATGTTGGTTAAGTGTTTATTTGGATTATTCAGTCTAGCATTTGTGCCGTTTCCCCATGACAATTTCTCCTGATTGATGTGCTTTAATTGTCAGGCTATATTCTAATCACTTTGAGCGAAAACTTCTACGACCAAACAGCCAGCACGCCGGAGACTCCTTTTGATGTTGCCTTGCGTCCTCCTGACTTCAGTGAGTTCACAGGACAAGAACGCGTTAAAGAACGTCTCATGCTTATGGTGGAAGCTGCCAAACAGCGAGGCGATACGCTTGATCATGTTCTATTGTGTGGGCCTCCCGGACTTGGTAAAACTACACTGGCACATATTGTGGCTTCCGCCATAGGGTCGAAATTGCATACGACAAGTGGACCCCAGATTGAGCGCGCCGGAGATTTAGCCGGTATTCTTACCAATCTTCAGGAGCGCGACGTCCTCTTTATTGATGAGATCCATCGGCTTCATCCTAGCATTGAGGAATATCTTTATCCTGCGATGGAGGACTTTCGTCTCGACATCATCATCGATCAAGGGCCCAAGGCGCGAACGATCCGCATCGATCTCCCTCCCTTCACTTTGGTGGGAGCAACGACACGAGCAGGGATGTTGACATCTCCGATGCGGAGTCGATTTGGCATCCCTAATCGTCTCGACTATTACACGGCTGAAGATCTGCAAAAGATACTGCTGCGTTCTGCGCGACTTCTTAATGTGGATATTGATGCTGCCGGAGCTTTTGAAGTCGCGAAACGCTCCCGGGGTACTCCGCGCGTCGCTAATCACTTGCTGCGATGGGTTCGCGACTATGCCCAGGTCAGAGCGCAAAATGTTGTTACCGAAGTCGTGGGTGCAGCGGCACTCACGATGTTGGAGATTGACGATGATGGGTTGGATGAGATGGACAAACGAATTCTTGATGCCTTGATCAACAAATTTGGCGGCGGCCCAGTCGGACTAGGTTCTATCGCCGTAGCCGTGCATGAAGATGCCAGTACTTTGGAAGATGTTCACGAACCTTATCTTGTCATGAAGGGCTATTTAAAGCGCACTCCACGTGGCCGTGTGGCCATGCCTAGTGCCTACATTAAACTTGGCCTGACTCCACCTGTAAGCGCCCAGTCAGAGTTGTTTTCATAACCCCAATGCATCATGTTTAATAATCTCGACATCCTTTTCCGCCGTATTGGCGATGCGGAGTATGCTTATCTCCTCTTGGAGCCCTTGCCGCTATTTGGCTTATTGTTTGGGCTTATCTTTTTTTTCTTTAGCAGGAGTCGTAAGCTCTCACTCATCATTATTGCGGTGTCGTGCGCCAGTGTGACGCCATACATGAAACTACGAGACACTGCGGTGCCGCGTATCATGATCATGCAAGAGGCGCCAATGGCTGCACGCATCCTTACTCAGAACCAGCTCCGCAAAGAAACTACTTGGGTATATAGCGTTATGATGTGGTCATCAGTTATTGCCATCTTTCTGGGCTCGAGATTTGGAAGATGGAGTAATGGCCTTATTATCATGGGTGGTGTCGCCACCCTTTTTGTTTCTGCCTGGCTGCACATGAAGGAAGCAGAGGTTTTTCACCCGAATATTATCAAGCAGGCTTCACCGAAGTAGCGAGCATCTGACGCACTTCTGTAACGACACGATCGACGGTGACCCCTGTCATGCAATCGTAGTGACCGAAGGGGCACTCTCTTTTGAAGCACGGACTGCAGGGCACATGGTGCCGCACAATCCTGTGATGATCGCCAAGAGGACCGGTAAGAATTGGTTCCGTGGAGCCAAAGATGCTCACTGTTGGAACTCCCAGGGCTGCTGCTAAATGCATGGTGCCAGTATCATTTGTTAAGAGAAACTGACAGGTGCGCAACTGTGCGATCAATTCTGTAAGCGATGTCGCTCCCAC
>VFKY01000388.1 GCA_009885275.1 Verrucomicrobiota bacterium
CCTTCATGGAAACCCAAATTCTCCCCACCGATTTTCCCGAGCAATTCACCCGTGCTGTGTCCGAGGCTGTTCGGTTGCTTCATGCGGGCGCGGTGGTGGCCTTGCCGACCGAAACAGTTTATGGGCTGGCTGCTGATGCACTGAACGCTGATGCGGTTGCGAAGGTATTTGCCGCGAAAGAGCGCCCGTCATTCGACCCTCTCATCGTGCATCTCCCGCATAAGAAGGATCTCGACATGGTGGCTGATGTTCCTGAGGACATCGCTCCGGTGGTGAAAAAGCTTATTGATAAATTCTGGCCGGGGCCTCTGACTCTCATTTTGCCGAAGAAAGCCTGTGTGCCTGACATCGTGACTGCCGGTTTGCCCACGGTGGCGGTACGAGCGAGTTCTCATCTCGTTTTTAACCGCGTAGCTCGAACCTTTGACAAACCGCTGGCAGCACCGAGCGCGAATCGTTTTGGTTCTATCACACCGACTTCCGCGCAGGCGGTCAAAGAGGAACTCGATGGCCGCATTCCCCTGATTCTCGATGGCGGAGCCTCCTTCTTCGGACTGGAGAGCACCATCGTCAAAGTGGAAGCGGCAACCCCGAAGCCACGCCTCATTGTGCTGCGGGCCGGTGCCATCACCTTGGAAGAACTAAAACCCTTCGGTAAACCGGTACTGGTACAGGATCTCAAGAACAAGGATGAAATCGAAGCGCCGGGACAACTGGCCTCACACTATGCGCCGCGCACGCCCTTGCGGCTGTTGGAGTCGCCCGAAGATTTTGTGCCTGAAGCGGGCAAAACCTATGCGTTGTTGAGTTATCGCGGTATGGCGGATGATGGCTATGCAGACCTCACCGAGTGGGCGCATGTTCGAGTACTTACTCCCGGCAAGGGCAAGATGCCGGAAGCTGCGGTGCGCTTTTTCTTTGTGCTACGCGATCTTGATAAGCTCGGAGTGGATGAGATCATCGCTGAACCTGTGCCTGAGCGCGGACTGGGTATTGCCATCATGGATCGTTTAAGGCGAGCTTCCCGGAGACATTAGAAATTCCCTGTGATGGAATGCGAAGATGAGCAACGAAACTGAGCATGCCGAAAAGAAGCCGCCTGAAGACAAAGGCAGGGATTCAAGTGCGCGTGCGATGGGCGTTGTGACCGGTGCCATTTTTTGCAGTCGTCTTCTGGGATTGGTGCGGGAGATGATGTTCGCGGCATTTTTTGCCGGTGAAAATCGCCGCTGGCTGGACTGCTTCAATCAAGCTTTCCGGACCCCTAATCTGCTTCGCGATCTCTTTGCGGAAGGCGCATTATCCACAGCCTTCGTGACCACGTTCTCCAAGAAGATGAAGTTGGAGGGCGACGAATCCGCCTGGCAGCTTGCGCGGAAGATGCTCACACTTTCAGCCGTGTTCATGAGCATTGTCTCCGTGCTCGGAATTTTGTTTGCCCCTTTCATCATTCGTCTGCTCGCTCCGGGATGGATGAATGATCCGGAAAAACTGAACTTCACCATTCTGCTCGCGCAGATCATGTATCCCTTCATTCTGCTGGTCTCACTGGCGGCATTGGTGATGGCGATGCTTAATGCAAAGCGTGTCTTTGGCATCCCGGCGCTTTCATCCACCTTCTTCAATATTGGATCCATGGTCGTAGGCGGTCTTTTGGGTTGGTGGATTGATCCGACCTTCGGCAAGAACGCATTGATCGGTTTTGCGGTAGGAACCCTTGCCGGTGGCTTATTGCAATTGCTGGTGCAACTGCCTTCCCTGCGTCGTGCGGGCTTTCGCTTCAGGCCTGATTTTCAATGGCGCGACAGCGGAGTTAGCAAGGTGCTTAACCTTATGTGGCCGGCGGTCATTTCTGGCAGTGTTGTGCAGTTTAACGTCATGCTGGGCAGCGTTTACGCTTCCTGTTTAGTGATGAAAGATGGTCCTGTTACCTGGCTCGGACAGGCTTTTCGTCTCGTGCAATTGCCGCTTGGGCTGTTTGGAGTAGCGGTTGCCACCGTGACGGTGCCGGCGATGGCGCGTCTGGCTTCCGAGGGAATCACGGAAGATTTTAAAGCGACACTGACACGCGGATTAAGTCTAGTGTTCCTCTTAACCCTGCCTGCGGCGGTTGGACTCGCGCTGCTATCAGAGCCTATCATCGCTCTTATATTTCAGCGTGGTCGATACACGATCTATGATACGCAAATGACTGCGGCAGCACTTCAAAATTATGCGTGGGGGCTTGTTTTCTACTCTGGCATTAAAGTCGTGCAACCGGCTTTCTACACCATCGAGCGGCGCTTTGTGCCACTGATCGTGAGTATTATCGCAGTGTTGGTAAGCGTCGCCATGAACACGATCACCGTGTTTTATTTAGAATTGGGACATCAATGGCTTGCCCTTTCTACCAGCGTTTCCGCTCTAGTAAATTTCACCCTGCTTTTTATGGCGATGAATAAGATCGCTGGGGGCATGCATGCGGGGTTGTTGTTTAAGAACATGAGCAAGTTGGTCGTGTCGGTGGCCTGCATGGGCTTAGTTTGCTGGGGAGCAAAGGTATCCATTCTCGCCGACTGGCCTCATCAGAAGCTTTGGCTGAGAATAATTACTTTAGGTGTAACCATTGGGGGGGCTGCTGTCGTCTACTTCGGGATGAACGTCCTGCTAAAAAATCAAGAAGTCTCGGAAGTAACTCGCATCCTAAAGCGTAAACTCTTGAGAAAGTAGCGGCTATACCGGACTCTCATGAACTCACGTACTTTACTATTTGCCTTGTTGGGCATCGGTTCTATTTGGATTGCCGTCGCTGGTGTTTTACAGCTTACCAGCAAGCACACTTCTACCCCCGATAAAGTCATTGCTGTGATGGTGACGTCTCCGTGGCTTAAGGATGAAAATGCCACCGTCAGTGATGCGGATCGCCAAAAGCGACTCGACGATGTCATCGCTCAAGTAAATTTGCTCGATTTTGATCAGCGCAAGCAATTGCGCGATGACGGTCAGGACGTGACGAAGCGTTTCATGGATTCTCTAACGAAAGAGGAAAAGGGGCGGTTTCTTGAGAAGACAGTCGAGCAGCACTTCAAGTCGGTGATGAAAGCCTTTAATCAAATGCAACCCGAGGAGCGTCGTCGCATGGTGGAGCAGGCTCGTGGCGACATGCAACGCAACCAGCCTGATGGTCGCAACATGGAGAACCTCAAGAAAGAGGATGAGAAAGTGTTTCAGAATGTCGTAGAAAAAGGACTTGGCGCCTATTACGAAGACGCGAGCGCAGAAACCAAGCTCGATCTCGCTCCCCTCATGGAGGAGATGCAGCAGCGCATGCGTGGTTTTGGTAAACGATAATATACAAGAGGGGCCACTATCATGAATCATTCCAAAGTTAAGGCGTTCCATCACGATCGAGCATTTACATTGGTGGAGCTACTCATCGTGATCGTGCTCGTCGCGATGCTTTCTGCGATTGCAGTGCCTGCCTCTGAGCGAGTCATCCACAGTGCCAGGGCTTCACATTGCTTGGGAAACTTGCGTAACATCGGAGCATCTCTGCAACTTTACCTAAGCGATCACAGCAATGTTCTTCCAGAGCTGGCCATGGGACGGGAAGATAAAAACGAAGACAAGCCAGTCATTGATACGGTGCTCAAAGGTTATACTGACAACAGCGCAGTGTTTCACTGCAAAGCGGACAACAAGGGGTTCTATGAAAAAACAGGTACGAGCTATCTCTGGAACAGTCTTATCAATGGACAGAACGTGGCGGCACTGAATTTCATGGGGTTCATCAAGGACGGATCACGCATTCCTCTTATCAGCGACAAGGAGAGCTTTCACAAATTTCGCGATGTTCAGGTCAACATCCTTTATGTCGATGGTCATGCCGCCAAGGACATCCAGTTCGTCACGGATGAAAAATAAACACTGGATGAAACTCTCCTGCCATCACAATGCTTGCATGTTTACCCTTCATCCGGCAATCTTCACTCATCAATGAAATGCTCAGAAACAGATTTGCCCCACCGCAAAAATTGGACATTGCGAAGCTGCACTTCTTTTGACGACATGCGAGTGCAGTCTATCCGTGACTGGCAACGTGTTAGTGCCACCGCCAGAACGAATGCCGCGTGGGAAATGGTTGTCGATGTCTGGAAAATGAAACGCTGGAATCTCAATGAACTCCGACTTCAAAGAACTGTTACAGTGCTTCGCAAAGCATAGAGTGCGTTACCTTGTGGTCGGCGGTTATGCGGTCATTCACTACGCGCAGCCTCGCTATACCAAGGACTTGGATCTGTGGTTGGAACCTTCGGTGAGCAATGCCCGTAAGGTTGCACAAGTCTTCCGTGAATTTGGCATCCCACTTATCGAAATTACAGAAGCCGATCTCGCTCAACCAAGCACCCAGTTTATGCTCGGACGAGCCCCAGTAATGTTCGATTTTCTTACTTCTATCCCACCTCTTGAATTCACGCTTTGTTGGAAGCGACGGAAGCGAGTGAGGCATGACTTTGGGGGTGTAAACTACCTCAGCTTTGTTGATCTTCGCACAGCAAAGGTGCATGCCAATCGGCCACAAGATTTGATGGATATTGAAGAACTCGATCGCAGTAAATCCGCTCATCATTAGTTGCCTCCATGATCTCCGTTCAATCCCTTACCAAACGATTCACGAAATCAAGACTCGCGCTCGACAATGTCAGCTTCGAGGTCGGCGAAGGCGAGATCGTAGGCTTGCTCGGTCACAATGGAGCCGGCAAGAGTACGGTGCTTGGCATCATGCTCGCCATGGTGCGCCCCAATAGCGGTGAAGTTATGGTGGGAGGGCACAGCGTGCAAAGGGAACGAAGCAAAGCTCTGCGACAGGTGGGAGCCATCTTTGAAGCCCCCTCGTTTTATGATTATATGAGCGGCTGGGAAAACCTTCGGGCGCTTTGTGCACTCAGCGGCTGGTGGGATGAAAAGGAAGTCTGGCGCATCTTGGAATTGGTGAAGCTTAAAGATCGTGTCCACGGCAAGGTGAATACCTACAGCCATGGCATGAGACAACGACTCGCCCTCGCGCAGGCACTGTTGCCCATGCCCAAGGTCTTGCTGCTTGATGAACCCACGGATGGTCTTGACCCCGAAGGCATTCATGAGTTCCGCAGCACAGTACTCAAACTCCGGAAGGAGCAGGGGCTGACTATTCTTTTGAATTCCCATCTTCTTAATGAAGTGGAGCAGATGTGTGATCGTTGTGTGATCCTGCGTGAAGGGAAAAAAGTTTACGAAGGCCCCATGCTGGCGACAGAGAAAGAGCATCCCAGTTTTACGTTGGAAACACCGGATGTGGCATTGGCTCGTGAAGTGGCGCAGCATGAAAGTGTCCGCTTTATGGGCGAAAATACGGTAGAACTTCTCGATGGGGCAAAGGGCACTGATTTTCTCGCGAAGCTCGTGCAAGCCGGTGTGCGAGTGGAAGCGTGGACACCGCAACGCAAGACTTTGGAAGACTGGTATCTAGAATTAACACACCCTCAATCATGATGCTATTCCTTACTCAATGGCGCTCGGAGTTGCGCAAGATGCTGGCACGGAAGCGCACGTTTCTTGGCTTCGGTGCGTTTCTTTTGCTTGAGATGGTGCTGCTGATTGTTTTTCATCTCGATAAGGTGGAAAACGTGTTTCGCCGAATGATTCAGCATCAAGGAGAAGCTTTCGACTCCTACTTCTCTGCCCTTACTTTAGGTTATATGGTATTGCGTCTCGCGGTGTTCCTGTTAGGTGGAATTTATCTCACACTGGTAGCGGGCGATGTTGTGGCCAAGGAAAGTGAGGATGGTAATCTGCGACTTATTCTCGCACGTCCCATCAGCCGATTGAGATTGCTGACTTTAAAGTTTTTTAGCTGTCTTGCCTACACGTTTGTATTGATCCAGTTCATATCGTGGTCAGCTTTGATCATGGGTATGATTATTCGTGGATGGGGCGGAGGATTGTTCGCGTTTGCGCCGGAGCAG
>VFKY01000193.1 GCA_009885275.1 Verrucomicrobiota bacterium
GCCGTATTCAAAGCACTTCGGGAGCGGTTTATCGCGCTTTAAGCAGAGTGCGCATGACATTGCTTCAGTGTGTAGAGACCCAGATTAACGCGAGAGGAGTTAAATCATGAATACGAATATTCGCATCGAGGAATGGCAACTACTCGAACTCTTTGAAAGAGCTCTGGACCATCAACTAACCGATGATGAATGCGAAACATTGAACCGTCGATTAAAGGATGATAGTGCGGCACGTGAACTGTTCGCCAAAGCCCTGCATCAACATGCAGAGTTGAGATTTGACGCGCGATTATGCCGTGAACTTGCGGAGACACCTGAAGTGATTCAAATCAAACCCGACCGTCGTTTCTCTTCACTCCTTATCGCTGTCGCGGCCTGTGCCGTTTTGACAGGTGTTTCAGTTTTCCTAGTGATGCAACAATGGTGGCATTTCTCTGATTCCACTGATTCCAAAATCATTGCCACTGTGGTCAAAAGCAGTCACTGCAAATGGGCAGGCAGTACCCTGCCGACTGCGGAGGGTTCGCATGTCAGCGCAGGGATTCTTGAATTGGTGGAAGGGCTGGCGACTTTAAAATTTAACTCTGGGGCAAAAATCGTTCTGGAAGCCCCCGCGACGTTAGAATTAATCGACGCCATGAACTGCCGACTACGACGGGGCACTCTCGTTGCAGATGTGCCTCCCAGTGCCATTGGATTTACTGTCGATACCCAAGACGCCAAGGTCGTAGACTATGGCACGCGTTTTGGAGTCAGCACTGGTGATGATGGAAAATACATGGTGCAAGTGCTCGAAGGTCTCGTGGAGGTGAATCACAAGGGGGAGGCGGAAATCAAACAACTCCACGCCGGACAAAGCATCGATCGCGGATTGATGAAAACGAAAATTAATCCTGTTTCACCTGACCCTGAGCCCAACCGCTGGCAACCCGATGCTATCCTCAACGCAGGTGATGGATGGAAAATTATCTCCACCGCATTTGGTCAGGGTAAGGACAGCTATATTCAGTCGAATGACAAATCGCGGAACTTTGGTCAGGATTCTTTCTTTCGAGTAAAGCACAGCAGCGTGCAACCTGATCTCAATCGCAAAGGGTATTTGGGATTTGATGTGAGCAAATTTAAGGGTGGAAAGATTACGGAAGCAGAGCTTGTCTTAAGTATTGAGCCGAGCGACTTGGGATTTGCTACGCTTGTGCCTGACAGTAGGTTCTGTGTGTATGGATTGGTGGATGAATCACAGGACTCATGGGATGAAAATGGCTTGAGTTGGCACGAAGCGCCGGCGCATAATCCTACACAACCAGAAAAACATCTCCCTGTACCGGATAAATGCGTATTGCTGGGTCATTTTGAAATAGCCCAAGGTATTAGCCGCGGTACTCGCTCACTACGAGGCCAGTCTTTAGCTAATTTTATCAATAGCGATACCAACGGCATCGCCACTTTTCTCATCTGTCGAGAGACGGATGAAACTTCCAAGGGAGGGCTGGTACATGCATTTGCCACCAAGGAAAGTGGTAGCAACACCCCTCCTTTATTGAGGCTTAAGGCAGAAGAATAGCTGGAGCAAATTCAGATCCTGTTACTTCCAAACCACTTCAGCTTTGGGCAAAGCGGCTTTTAACTTGGCCACGCCCGCTTCTGTAACCTTACAATCCGTGAGATAAATATTTTGAAGCGTCTTTATTTTAGCGAGCGCTATCAACCCAGCATCCGTTACCTCTGTGCCATAAAGGTTAATAAAGACCAATTGCTTCGCACTGGACAGGGATTCCAGGCCAATATCCGTGATCTTGACCTTACGCAAATCAAGTCGCGTCAACCTTGGTATCTGGGCAATGGTTTTGCACGCAGCATCGGTGATACTGGTGCGAGCAAGATCAAGATGCGCGATGTTATCTTTAATGACTGAGAGGCCAGCAATGCTATTGTCATCGCATTTACTGACCCCAGTAAGAAAATCCACACGCAGCAAAGGACTGGCCACCATCAAAACGCTTATCTGAGCACCTAGCATCCTGGCACTTTTTAAAGCCTCGGAAGTTGCTGGTGCTAAGCCAGCACTGAGCTTTTTGTAAAGCAAATCATGCTCTCTATCTTTCAGGGGAGCTTTGGCTGTAACCGTTTCCCCTGCGGGCTTGCCAACAAGGTTTCCTTCCCACCCGCCAAAGTCGGCCCCTTCGGTAATCCATGTCTTTAGCTTGATGATTTCCTCTGCAGTTAAAGGGTCGCCCTTGGGTGGCATGAACATATCATCATCCTTCGGAAGGCTCACCACCTCGGCCATGTAACTCTTCGCAAAAGATTTAGGGACCAATGCTGGGTGCTCTTTAGTCTCCCCTCCCTTTAACATGGCCCACGCGGCATCAAGCCTCAATCCTCCTTTAGGTTTAACAATTTTGCCATTTTCCTCATGATCAGCTTTGTGGCATTTCACACACTTAGCTTCAATAATGGGAAGTATTTCTGTCTTAAACACGAGCTTCGCTTGCGAGTAGGGCACAAAAGATGCAAAGATTAATACAAGGGAAGCTTGGCAGGTTAGCGTAAACTTTGTCATAGTTGCTTAAGGAAACGCTTGCCCGATACTCATATTTCAATAAAAAATAAATCATGTCTGCATCACCCTCCATTTCAAAAAAAATTTCCACTGAGACTCTACTCAATCGACATACACTGGCGATCGTGATGGGAGGCGGCGCAGGATCTCGACTCTTCCCCCTGACCAAAGATCGCGCTAAACCGGCAGTCCCTCTCGCGGGAAAATACCGCTTAGTCGACATCCCCATTAGTAACTGTATCAACAGTGGTGTGCGACAAGTCTACGTCCTGACGCAATATAACAGCGCCTCACTCAATCGACACATCAGTCGCACCTACAAGTTTGACCATTTTAATCATGGCTTTGTAGAAATACTTGCTGCTCAGCAAACCCCAGAGGGGGAAGCTTGGTACCAAGGTACAGCGGATGCAGTCCGCCAAAATCTTCGCCAATTCACTCAAGGTAAATTCCACTACTTTCTTATTTTAAGTGGTGACCAATTATACAAGTTGGATTTCCGCAAGGTGCTCGACCGTCATATTGAACACAACGCTGACATCACCATCGCGACAACTCCGGTAAATCAAAGGGATGCTCAAGGTTTTGGCATCATGCAAACCAATGCCGATGGACGTATCACCAATTTTGTTGAGAAACCAAAGGAGGCGTCCGTCCTAAAATCTCTCTGTATGCCGCCCGAAACAGTAAAAGAACTTGGTTTAGCTCCTGATCAAGAACACTACGAAGCCAACATGGGCATCTATATTTTTAATCGCGATGTTTTACTAAAAGCTCTCGATAATGATTTTGATGATTTTGGAAAAGACATCATTCCACAGGCCATCAAAAACTACCATGTGCAGAGTTATCCCTTCAAAGGTTACTGGGAGGACATCGGTACCATCCGTAGCTTCTATGAAGCCAATCTCGATCTCTGTGCCGTAGTTCCAAAATACGATTTTTTTGATTCTCAAGCCGTCATCTACACTCATGCTCGCTTTCTTCCCGCAACAAAAATCAACGGCGGTAGCATCAGGCATGCACTGCTCTCTGATGGGTGCATTCTCTCTGAAGCTGTGATTGAAAACAGTATTCTTGGACTACGATCTGTGGTCGAGGCTGGCACCACCATTCGTGATTGTATCATCATGGGGGCTGATTATTACGCGGGTGCTGTTGACAGTCCAGACAATCGACCTGCGCCCGGTATTGGTCGCAACTGCAAAATTGAACGCACCATCGTTGATAAAAATGTTCACATAGGAGATGACGTCGTGATCACCCCTATAGGGAAACCGGAAAATTATGATGATCCAAGCGGATTATATCACATTCGTGACGGCATTATGGTCATCCCAAAAAGTACCGTCATCCCAACCGGGACTTGGATTTAATAGAACTACTTCGTCACGGGAACTGCTAACTTTGCCCAAAAGACATCCGGAGCAACGAGATCACGACCCACATCATCAAATTGTGTTCCTATCTCTTTAAGTGGCAATGCTTTTGCCACATCCATGCCTACCTTGATATTGGCTGGACTAAATACTAAGCGCGTCAGAGGAACATCTTTTAACGGGGTCAGGTCTTCTACGGAAGTCTCGCCGATGTGCAAGCGCTGTAACTTGGTGCCTGCAAAGGGTGAAATGTCTTTTACCTTTGTTCTTAAAAGCGTCACGCTCACCAGTGGCAGAGTATGAAGAGGCGAGATATCAACTACGGGGCATCCCGTAAGCCAAAGCATATTAATGGGGCTGTGACGCAAGGGTGACAAATCAACAATCTTAGTATCTACCGCGTTAAACTCCACAAGCGGCATCCCATCCAGTGCAGAGATATCACTTATTTGAGTAGCGGTAAGATAAAGCTTCTGAATCGGCAAACCACGCAATGGCGATAAATCCTCAACCTTGCTGCGCTCGAGGTAGAGCTCGGCCAGAGGCATCCCTTTGAGCGGCGTAAGATCGACAATGGTAGTGTCGCTCATATCTAGTGCCTTAATGGGACGCCCCTGCAGAGCTTTGAGGTTATCCACTTTGGTATTCACGAGACTCACCCCATAGGGCTCGCCATTCTCGATCTGAAATTGAGCATTCCCTTCATAATTAGGGTTGTGAAATTTGATCTCCTTATGCAGCAACTCTTCCGTCCAGAAAATTTTAACCTTGGGCACATTCGCCGGTGGCAGCACTAATTTGGGGATCTCAAGTACCGGAGGAGTTAACCCTTTATCCGGTTCGGCAACGACTTTTGAAGGGCTTTTTTTCTCCTCACACTGAGTAAGCGCAATGACTATAAATGCCAAAAGGACGTTTGAGCTAATCGGTGTTCGAAACATGGAGTATGCCATGCCAGTTCCAAACGGATGTTTCAAGAAGTTGTTTCAAATGATTACCAACAATTCCCTCGACGATAATATGGACGACCATAATAGGGCTGAGGTGGGGGACAATAATCGTAGTTGTAACTGTAGTAGCGACGCGGATAGACAGGTACAGGAGCCGCGTAAACTCGAGGTGGCGATTCATAGGCCGGAGCTGGGTATCTCCCATATTGATAGTCGTCTTGGGCGGACCCAAGCGCAGCACCTGCCACCCCACCTATTGCCCCACCGATGGCAGCTCCTTCAAGAGGGCGGCCAGTTTGATTTCCTATCACGGCACCTGCGATGGCTCCCGTAGCAGCACCAAGAACGCTCCCGATAGATTGATTAGGCCCTGCATATGGCGAAGCGCATGAACTAAGAGACAATAGGGCAATGACAGTGATGCCAAAATGGTGCCAATGGTTTGTATTCATAGAATTTTTCGGATAAGAGTGGTTCAGACGCGTTTTTTTGGAACGCATTCAAAGTTTTTCATTCGCTGGATGTGCCCGACGAAAAAAA
>VFKY01000113.1 GCA_009885275.1 Verrucomicrobiota bacterium
GCCGAAGGCATCAAAGCGATTAGCCGGTGGTTGAGTGCAACGACACCACCGGTTAAGATGGAAAAACCGAATGCATCCCAAAGGGATGCCAGCCAACCCGCTTCGCCATGTCCTCGACTATCTCTCGCTACATTCGTAGTGCCTTCTCGGATAGCGCTTTCGAAGTTGAGCGAACGTCATAAGTCTGGCACGGCGAAAAAATTACTGCCAGAGCGAAGCAAACGAGAGACGTTGCCCGCCTTTTCCACACTGTCTTGTTAAACGATCTCTGGGGGATGATAAAAAGATCATTTTTCGCCACAAGTTCACATGACCTTCACCGGAGTTTCATACGACACAGTTAGATTCTATGCATGTTGTTGATTGAATCTCTGGCTTCTACTCTGAAAGCACTTGCTCATGGTGAACCCAGAACCCTGACTCTGGAACTACAAAGACCGCCAACTTGGCGCTCATTATCTCCGCTGGTGATTGCCATCGTGAGCGGTTGCGCTGCCTATGGCTTTTCGATCGGACTATGGAGAGCCCCACTTCAGGGTCTGTATGTTGCCATCAAAATGCCTCTGCTCATCTTCACGACCCTGCTCGTGAATGGACTGCTCAACGGCATGCTGGGACTTTTGCTCGGCAGTGGTCTTTCATTTCGGCAAACTCTACAAGCCTGCCTGATGAGCTTTGCCATCTTCAGTCTCATCGTCGGATCACTCAGCCCTATCGCCATCGCCATGGTGCTTGACGCCCCTTCTTCAAGTGCACCTGAAGCTTCAGTATGGTATCGGACCATCCTCCTGACCCATACAACGATCATTGCCTTTGCCGGCATCGTGGCGAATCATAAATTGCTGCGATTGATTCAAGTTTTCTCGGGTAATACCTCTACAGGATGGCGCACCTTGATGGCATGGCTCGCCGGCAATCTGTTTGTGGGAGCGCAACTCTCTTACAACCTGCGCCCCTTCTTCGGCAATCCAAGGTTGCCTATCGAGTTCCTCCGCCCCCACCCTTTTCAAGGCAGCTTTTATGAGTCGGTCTGGTCCATGATCATAGCGTCTATGCCCGGCGGTATGGCCAGCATGGTCACGTCATGGATCATCGTCATAACTCTCAGCGTCACCATTTTCATGATCTTTCGTCTCCTCATCGAAAGAAATACCTCATCTGCAAACTAAAAACCAAACCATAACAAACCTATGCATACCCAAACGCCCCCTCCACTTCCCACTGATCCCATGCACCTCCAACCCATGGAAGGCTCGATCACTTTATTCGGTGTCATTGAATCCCTACTGAAGCAACCTGGCCGTGTCTTATATGAATGTCGCAACGGCAATCTTCTGGTGCCGATTTTTATGCTGTTAAACACGCTTGCTTGCTTGGGACTCTTCGGGCTTTTGCTCGGTGCCTTTTCCGGTGGAGTCCAACTGTGGGCGGCTCCTTTAAAAGTGTCCGCTGGCACAATGGTCGCAATGATGATCTGCCTGCCCAGTCTATACATCTTCAGCGCTCTCAGTGGAGTCGATGCAAAAATCAGTCATATCGCTGGCTTACTACTCGCGTCCGTGTCTGTGACCGGACTTCTCTTGCTGGGATTTGCGCCCGTACTCTGGGTCTTCTCGGCCTCGACAGAGTCGGTGGGATTTATGGGGATCCTCGCCGTCTCCTTCTGGTTAATCGCTCTGTTTTTCGGTGCCCGACTGTTACTCAATGCGGCGAGCAGTTTCGGTCTTCAATCCTCGGGCTACCTCAAGCTATGGCTCGGCATCTTCGTCATCGTCACCCTTCAGATGTCCACTTCCATTCGCCCGATCATTGGCAAAGCGGATACTTTGTTACCAACGCAAAAACGATTCTTTGTCCATCATTGGATGCAGAGCTTTGCAAGTGAGACTCGGGAAGCGATCAAGGAAGACTAATTTTATCTATTCATTGGCATGACTGTATGCTCAAATAGCAACGTTCTTTGCTCGATGTCCGCTCTTTGCAAGACTTGTGATGTCGCTGCAGACTCATCTTTGTCTTGTATGAATACATTTTTTGCAACACCGACGCTGGCTATATCAGCGCTAATTTTCTTAGCCACGATTAACGCAATCATCGCCACTTTATCCTTTGATAAACTGGTAAAGGAATTACACCGCAATTACCCCATAAAATGGGAGAAACTAGGTTCTCCATGTGGATTTATCTGGCGCCCAACAATGATTCGCAGCTTCAGTAGGCAGGATGCACGGCAACAACTTTTATGGGAGATTTCATTCGGCAGTCCACCTGATTGGGTGAAGTCTGATTCAAAACTGATCAGACTCTGCCGCCTTTATCGTTGGTCAAACATTTTGGGCTTAGCGCTTGTAATCACAAGCGCATTTCTTTTCTAATCTACTCCTTTTGATCTGATTCTGCTGGAGTTTCCGCGGACGCAGTTTCACTCCTCACCAGTCTCGCCGCATAGAATCCATCAAAGCCTTCACGTTCCGGGCGCAGGTGCATCTGATCTTCGAGCGTCCATTCCTCACCGTGCTCTGCGAGAAAGGATTGCACTTGCTTTTCGTTCTCGCCAGGCAGCACGCTACAGGTGGCGTAAACAAGCTTGCCGCCGGGTTTGACCATGCGGGAGTGACTGCGGAGGATCTCGCCCTGCAAGGTCTGCAAACGGACAATCTCCTCTATGCTGAGCTTCCATTTGGCATCGGGATTACGACGTAACACGCCCATCCCACTGCAAGGAACATCGAGCAGAACGCGATCCGCAGATCGGGAAAGACGCTTAATCGATTTACTTCCTTCAATGAGACGGGTCTCCATATTCCCAACACCATTGCGACGGGCACGACGGCTCAATTCATCGAGCTTCCGCTGATGCACATCCATCGAGATAATGCGGCCTTTGTTTTTCATCAACGCCGCGAGATGCAAGGTCTTGCCACCAGCACCAGCACAGGCATCAATCACTCTCATCCCTGGCTCCACTTGAAGAAAAGGCGAGACAAGTTGCGAGGAAGCATCCTGCACTTCAAACCATCCTTCACGAAAAAGCGGGGAAGTGAAAATGTTCCGACGCTGTGACAACTTCAACGCATCGGTGACGCCCGTTACACGCGATGATTCAACACCTTCGGTCGCCAATGCTTGCTGCAGATCCTCAACAGAGTGCTTCAACGTGTTAGCCCGAAGGAAGACATCAGCCGGTTCGTTCAAGGCTTCCAGAATAGACGACCACTCAGGGCCGAACTCCTGAAGTCCATACTCATACATCCAGTCGGGAACGGAATATTTCACAGCGGATGCGACTTCTTTTTCACGCTGCTGCCGAACACTCTCCACACTGACGCCGTGACACTCGACGAACTGCGGGATTTCCCCTGTTTGATTGATCCAATAAGCCGCCCAGACAAGCCAAAATCTCTGCTCTGTATAGAGCTCTTTTTGTAAGCACTCGGCATCCGGTAATCCCGCCAAATGCCAGTTCCAACGCCACCAGCGCACATTGTCATAGACGCTCTCAGCAAAGAGGCGCCGATCCCGTGCGCCCCACTTTGGATGCGCCTTCATGGTGCGCTCGATCACCTTGTCCGCATAGCGTCCATGAATAAAAATATCCGCCAATGCGGTAATGATCTGGGAGATAAGATGGAAATGAAGCTTCACGAGTTGCCTAGCGACTACCACCGATGCGAGCCATGCGCCAATCTTTTAGAGAGGTAAGATGAAAGGCTCAATACCAAGGTGTTTCAGTTTTTAGCATTCAACTTTTCACTTATCGATTATTCACTTCCCTACCCATTCGACATTTTCCAAACCCTCGCTAGGATTCGCGGTCTATGCTCGATATTCGCCTCCTCCGTGAAAAGCCCGATTATGTGAAGGAACGCCTCGCCCTGCGCGGCGGTGATTTTGCGGCGATGGTGGACTCCGTGCTGGCTATTGATGAACATCGCAGGGCCGCAGAGACGGAGCGTCAAGGGCTTCAAAGCGAGCGTAATCGCATGAGCAAAGAGATCGGCATTGCCAAAAAGAATGGCGAAGATACCAGCGCGATCGAAACGCAAGTACGCGGCAAAGGAGATCGCATTGAAGAAATAGGCCGGGAAGCGGATGCTCTAGATTTACAGCAACGCGATATCATGCTGAGCATTCCCAACCTTCCGCATGATGCCTGTCCAGTTGGAGAAACAGCAGAGCAAAATCCCGAGGTGCGTGTCTGGGGTGAAAAGCCCGTCTACAACTTTGCCCCCAAAGATCATGTCGAACTTGGAGCGCAACATGGCTTGATCGACTTTGAGGCCGGCGCGAAAATCACTGGTAGCGCTTTTGTCGTCTATCGTCATCACGGCGCAAAATTGGAACGCTCCCTCATCAATTTTCTGCTTGATCTCCACACGGAAGAACACGGTTACACCGAAGTAAATACCCCCTTCCTCGTCAAAGCGGAGGCGCTGGTTGGTACCACGCAGTTGCCAAAATTTGCCGACCAAGTCTTCCACTGTGAAAACGATAATCTCTACCTCGTGCCAACCGCTGAAGTTCCGGTGACGAATCTACACCGCGAAGAAATCGTCAAACTCGATCAACTCCCTATTTGCTACACCGCCTACACCCCTTGCTTCCGCCGTGAAGCCGGTTCGTCAGGACTTGGTACCCGAGGCTTAATACGCATGCACCAGTTCGACAAGATCGAGCTCGTTAAAATCACAACGCCTGAAACCTCGATGGCAGAGCTGGAGAAGCTGACCTTGAACGCGGAGAAAGTGCTGCAAATTCTCGGACTGCATTACCGTGTCATCGAGCTGTGCACCGGCGACATCGGCTTCGGTTCTGCGCTGACTTATGACATCGAAGTATGGGCTCCAGGCCAAGGCACGTATCTTGAGGTTTCCAGTTGCAGTAATTTCGGCGACTATCAGGCACGGCGCATGAACCTCCGTTACAAAGATGAAAATGGAAAAAACCGCTTCTGCCACACGCTCAATGGTTCAGGCACCGCTCTGGCTAGACTCTTTGTCGCGCTCGTCGAAACATACCAACAAGCCGATGGCAGCATCAAAATCCCAGCACCGCTCCAAAGATACTTTGGCAAAGAAACGATTGAGTGAAGCAACGAAACGCTCTTCCGCTTCAACACTGGAGCGTGTAGCATCGGCATCTCTCGTATCGATTGTCGCAAAGCATCCCAGGTTATCTGCCAAGCACGCCCATCTTATCGGACTCTCTGGAGGTCGTGATTCCGTCGCGCTGCTTCATTTTCTCGTCAGTCAGGGCTATAAAAAACTGATCATCTGTCATGTAAACCATGGCCTGCGCGGCAGGGAATCGGGACAGGATGCGGCCTTTGTGCAGCGACTCGCAAAACGCTATCAGCTTCCCTATGAAGCTCATCGTGCAGATGTTCGCAAGCGCGCATCAGAAACAAAATCATCATTGGAAACAGCGGGTCGCGATGAACGCTTGGATTTTTTTCTAACCGCGGCCAGAAAGCATCACTGTCGATCCGTATTTCTCGCGCATCATGCCGATGACGATGCCGAAACGGTACTGCATAACCTCTTTCGCGGCTCAGGTTTACAAGGCGTGGCCGGCATGAAGACCGTGCATGAGACGGTCAACGGTTTACGGTTGGTGCGACCGTTGCTTGAAGTTACACGACAAGACATCAACAATTACATCGACGCACATAAGCTCCCCTATCGTGAGGACTCCAGCAATCAATCGACAGAGCACACTCGCAATCGCATCCGGCATGAACTTCTCCCGCTGCTTTGTGATCTCTTTCAACGTGATGTCTCGCCTCTTTTGAAACGCTTCTCGACATTGGCAGCACGCGATCACTCTTTTATCAATGCACTATCGCAAGACTTCGCCATCCAGCACGCAGTCTTCAATGAAGATGGGAGCCTTCGATTAAGAGCCGAATTTAAGAAAGCCCATCCCGCCATTCAATCGCGCATCATTCATCGCTGGCTGACAGAAGCGCATGAAGTACCAAAAATTGGGCAGCGTGAAATTGATGCCGCATTGAGCATGTTACAGTCGAACGGTCCCGCCAAGATCAACCTTTCTGGCGACAGACATCTGCGACGCAAAGCGGGGCGACTTATCGTCTCACAGGCAATTTCATGAAATCGTTTTATCAAAACACTTTTCAGACGCGTGATCATGCTTCAAAATACATTTCATTTCACTGCTTAACCTTTCACCTCCCCACACTATGATTCACAACGTCTATTTCTGGCTCAAAAAGGACCTCACTGTCGAACAGCGTTCAAGCGTTGAAAAAGAACTGATTAGACTGCTTGAAATTCCCTATCTAGAACACGGATTCGTGGGCAAACCTGCCGCAACGGAACATCGGCCTGTTACCGATCATTCCTTTGATTACTCTCTGACGCTACACTTCAAAAACCTTGAAGATCACGAATACTACCAAAAGCAATGCGAGCGACACCTTCACTTCATCAGCACCTGTAAGACTTTCTGGGATCGGGTCATCATTTATGATAATTCACCAGTTCATTAATGACCTTATTTGTTGAAAAATACAATGCCTCGCCTTGCGCAGCGCGAGCGTATGTTCATGGTAGAGCTTCCTTTCATTGATGATTCTAGAGTTGATATATGAGCGCCTTATTTAAGTCCCTTTCAGTGTTTCTTGCATCGTCCGTTGGCAAGAAAATCCTTGTAGCCCTCACGGGTGCAGCTCTCGTCGTTTTTGTTCTAGGTCACCTTATAGGAAACCTGCTCATCTTTGCAGGTGCTGACGCCATTAATGAATACGGACACTTTCTCCAAACCGCTGGTCACGGCGCGTTAGTCTGGGTAGCACGCATCGGACTTCTCACCTGTGTTTTAATACACATTGTCCTGACCATCAAGCTGACTAAAGAAAACCGAGCCGCGCGTGAAGATCGCTATGGATACAGTCACACTATTCAAGCCACGAAGTCCTCACGCTTCATGATCTTCAGCGGACTCATCGTCCTCGCTTTTATCGTTTATCACCTGCTTCATTTTACACTTCATATCGGAAACAACTACAGCACACTAACGACTTCGATTCATGGTGAAACGGTGCATGACGTCTATCGCATGGTCATACAGGGTTTTTCATGGTGGCCAGCTTCGGCTTTTTATATCTTTGCCATCTTGATGCTCTGCTCCCACTTGAGCCACGGTGTTTCCAGTATGTTCCAAACCCTCGGACTTGCGACCCCAAGAACTTGGCCATTGCTCCAGAAGATCAGCATCATTTACGCAGCGATCATCTTCATCGGCAACTCTTCCATTCCGCTCGCCGTGCTTCTTGGTTTTGTGAAGTAATCATTTATCACGTTCCATTCTCTACGCCATGCCCTCAGACACCACCATGAACGCAAAGATCCCCTCTGGTCCACTGGCTCAAAAGTGGTCGAAGCACAAACAGGATTCGAAGCTCATCAACCCCGCTAATAAACGGAAATTCTCCGTGATTGTTGTGGGAAGCGGACTCGCTGGAGCCTCTGCCGCAGCAAGTCTTTCTGAACTTGGCTACAAAGTGAAATGCTTCTGTTTTCAAGATAGCCCTCGCCGCGCCCATAGCATCGCCGCTCAGGGAGGAATCAATGCCGCAAAGAACTATCAAAACGATGGCGACTCCGTGTATCGCCTCTTTTATGACACGATCAAGGGTGGCGATTTCCGTGCCCGTGAAGCCAATGTCTATCGTCTCGCTGAAGTCAGTGCCGCCATCATTGATCAATGCGTGGCTCAAGGCGTGCCTCTTGCCCGTGAATACGGGGGCTTACTCGCCAATCGTTCTTTCGGTGGCGCTCAGGTCAGTCGCACATTTTATGCACGAGGCCAAACCGGACAACAGTTACTACTCGGTGCCTACTCCGCTTTGAACAAAGAGATCGCTCGTGGCAATGTGGAAATGTATTCCCGCTCTGAGATGCTCGAACTCGTCATGGTGGACGGCCACGCCAAAGGCATTGTCGTTCGGGACCTCGTGACCGGAAAAGTGAGCAGTCATGCGGCTGACACTGTTATTCTTGCCACGGGTGGCTATGGCAATGTGTTCTATCTCTCGACCAATGCCAAAGGCTGCAATGTCACCTCGATCTGGCGCGCTCATAAGAAAGGTGCCTTGATGGCCAACCCTTGTTACACGCAGATTCACCCCACCTGCATTCCTGTAAGTGGCGACTATCAAAGCAAGCTCACCCTGATGTCGGAGTCACTGCGGAATGATGGTCGTGTCTGGGTGCCCAAGAAAAAAGAAGATTGCAGCAAACCACCCGGTCAAATTGCTGAAGATGATCGCGACTACTATCTTGAGCGAAAATACCCTAGCTTCGGAAACCTCGCACCTCGCGACATTTCCAGTCGTGCCGCCAAGGAAGCGTGCGATGAAGGTCGCGGAGTTGGTCCCGGTGGACTCGGGGTCTATCTCGATTTTGCAGATGCCATTATACGCTACGGTCACGATCAATCTCCCGGTAAAAGCCTGCCTACTGATGAGCTCCAGCGTCTCGGTAAAGCCGTGATCAAAGAGAAATACGGCAACCTCTTCGACATGTATGAACGCATCACAGGTGAAAGCGCTTATGAACAGCCGATGCGTATTTTCCCTGCGGTTCACTACACCATGGGCGGACTCTGGGTGGATTACAATCTCATGAGCAATATCCCAGGACTTCACGTGCTCGGTGAAGCCAACTTCTCGGATCACGGTGCCAACCGTCTTGGTGCAAGTGCGTTGATGCAAGGACTTGCTGATGGATACTTTGTTCTTCCCTACACCATTGCCAACTACCTCGCGACCCAGAAGCCCGGCTCCATCAAGACTGATCACCCTGCTTTCAAGGAGGCCGAAAAGGAAGTGGCGGAACGCACTAAAAAATTCCTCAGCATCAAAGGCAAGCGCACCGTGGACAGCTTCCATCGTGAACTTGGCCTCCTCATCTGGGATCAGTGCGGCATGGCCCGTACCCGCGAAGGATTACAAAAAGCCCTGAAACGCATTCCCGAGATTCGCGAAGAATTTTGGACCAACGTCAATGTCTCAGGAACGGGCGAACAGTTGAATCATGAACTCGAAAAAGCGGGCCGCGTTGCCGACTTCATAGAATTCGGTGAGCTCATGTGCATTGATGCCCTGCAACGCGAAGAGAGTTGCGGAGGACACTTCCGCACTGAGCACCAATATACCAAGGAGGACGAAGCCGCCAAACGCGGACAAGCCGGTGAAGCTTTGCGCAATGATGCGGAGTTTGCTTATGTTGCGGCTTGGGAATATACCGGTGACACCGCTAAGCCAGCACTGCATAAAGAGCCTCTTGAATATGAGGAAATCCACCTAGCGGTAAGAAGTTATGTTTAAACAAAGTGAAAAGTGTTAAGAGAAAAGTTAAAAGTAAATTTCAATCCCAGACGCAATTTCTTACTACTTATCCCTAACAACTCTCCCCCACTTTTTACTTATCTTTTTTAACTTTTAACTTCGCCTCTACCCCATGTCTCACTCCCTTAACCTCCAACTCAAAGTCTGGCGTCAATCCAGTACCAATGCCAAGGGTCACTTCCAAGACATAGTTGCCAAGGACATTCCAGAAACAGCCTCGTTTTTGGAGATGCTCGACATTGTCAATCAGCGCATCATTACGGAAGGCAGTGATCCCATTGCCTTTGATCACGACTGTCGTGAAGGCATTTGCGGAGCATGCTCTATGGTCATCAATGGTAAGCCGCATGGGCCTGAAAAAGCCACGACAGCTTGCCAGCTTCACATGCGGAAATTCAAAGATGGCGACACCATTTGGATTGAACCCTTCCGCGCTAAAGCATTTCCTGTCATCAAGGATCTTGCCGTTGATCGCAGTGCCTTTGATCGCATCATGCAAGCCGGTGGCTTCATCAGTGTACGCACAGGTTCAGTACAGGATGCGAACAATCTTCCCATCTCCAAAGAGGCGGCCGATTCAGCCATGGATGCAGCGGAGTGCATTGGTTGTGGAGCCTGTGTTGCTTCTTGTAAAAACGCTAGTGCCATGCTCTTCGTTTCTGCCAAAGCAGGACAACTCAATTCCCTGCCTCAAGGTCAGCCTGAAAAACATCGCCGTGTTCTTGGCATGGTTAAAACGATGGATGAAGCAGGCTTCGGTAATTGCACCAATCAATTCGAGTGTGAAGCTGCCTGCCCCAAGGAGATCAGCGTACGCTGGATCACCAAACTCAATCGCGACTACGCTCTAGCGACACTTCACGACGCTGTGACTGCTCCCCTGAGCACCGGCGGCGGTGGCGATTGATTCCGTTAAGCACAGCGCTACTGTTTTCCACTGATCTTCCATAACGCACTCACTGGCACTGCGTGAAGATTCGGACCGAAGGCCACACTGTTTGGGCCAGTATATAGCAAAATTCCACGGAGGAACCTCTTCCCGGTTAGCTCCGCAAAATGGCGCAATCCCTTGAAATCATTGGCACTGGGACTAGCGGTTTTTTTGACTTCAATGCCTACCAATCTACCTTCGCTATCTTCCATGACGAAATCCACTTCTTGCTGAGTATGGGTGCGAAAATGAAATAGCGACGGCTGAATACTGCTCCAAGTGATTTGTTTTGTCAGCTCATTAGCCACAAAGTTTTCTAGCACGGCCCCCACCTTCAACTCATCGCCTTGCATTCGTGCGACATTGAGCCCCAGCAGATGACAAAGCAGTCCCGTGTCTCCCAGCAAAACCTTGGGAGCCTTTACCAGGCGAGTGCCTAAATTTGCACTCCATGCAGGCAATGTACGCAAGAGAAAGGTTGCCTCAAAGAGTGCCCAATAGCGCTGTAAGGTTGTTTGAGGCATAGCGGCATCACGTGACAAATCAGCGTAATTAAGAACGCCTGTAGCCCGAGATGCCGCGAGCTTTAACAAGCGCGGAAGTTCACGCAGTCCTGCCACATTCGTCAGCTCACGAACATCACGCCCAAGGATGGTTGTGATATAAGAATCAAACCAAACGCGACGGCGCACCTCAGTAGCGCGACTGAATGCTTCAGGGAAACCTCCCAAAGCAATACGATTCGAGAGCGAGGTCAAGTCTGCATCTTTGAAGCCCGTTGGTTTAAAATCTTTGCTGAAACAAGCATCCACAAAAGCATCTTTACGTTCTTCAATTTCACCCTGTGAAAAAGGCCATAGCGTGATCACCTCCATGCGCCCCGCGAGCGATTCTGAAACTTTAGGCAATACCAAGGCATGAGCCGAACCTGTCAGCAAAAATCGCCCCGGAAGCCTCCGCGAATCTACGCTGCGTTTAATAGAGCGAAATAAATCCGGCGCGCGTTGCACTTCATCAAGGATGACGCGCTCCGGCAATCCTGAAATGAAACCATCAGGATCACTCAGCGCTGCCTTAAGCACCGCAGCATCATCAAGGGTAAAATACTCCGCGTTATGCCCTTGATCACGCAGATGCTGCGCCAGTGTCGTTTTGCCGCACTGTCTCGGGCCTTGCACAAATACAACAGGCGTATCTTGTAAGGCATCAAAGACTTGACGAGTGATATTCCGTTGTTTCATGGTTGATATTCAACCATATTTTGGGTGAATATCAACCACTAACTGGGTGATTTTCAACCACTAAAGACCAATGCTACCAC
>VFKY01000409.1 GCA_009885275.1 Verrucomicrobiota bacterium
CGCGATCTCCATGCCACCATTCTCCACCTCATGGGCTTCGATCATCATCGTTTCACCTACAATTACGCTGGCCTCGACTACCGCCTCACCGGCGTCGAAGACGGACCGAGGGTCGTGCATGAGTTGATTGGATAGGATTGGCAGAGCTGAAAGGAGCGCGGGAACCCCTGCCCGCTTCCTTATTCAACGCGGCTTCGCCGCCTATAGAAATGAAGCGACCAAGGGTGGTCGCGCTCCATTCTCTATCCTGCTCAAAGAAGACTTCTACCCCGCCCACTGCGCATTATGCAAACGGCTCACTTCCTTGCGATTCAGACTTTGATCCAGTTGCTTGAGGGCCGCATTCACACGATCCACCTCAACGCTGTTAAGCACCTCCCTGGTATGCGATATGATATGCTTGCCTAAACCGGACATAAGCACCCCACTGGGCACGGCTGTTTTAAACACCGCATCGCCCGCCATCCAGACGATCGGAATGAAAGCGTTATCAGCGAGTCCCAGAAACTGTTTCAAGGCCCGGACATGGAGCCTATTTTGATGCAGCGGATTGTCGATCCGAGTGCGCTTCTTGTAGTGCTGTTGGGTCCACTTCGGATCATCCGGTCCGGCAAAAATCCAACCGGAGAAGTTCTTGGTCTCGATGACAAACACCCCGCATTTTGACACCACGACATGATCGATCTGCGTCGTCCCCTTGCCATCCGGCCGGGGCAGATAGAGATCGTGATAGCATCGGTAGGTGGCGGAGTTTAACTTATCAAGACTGCCCATCTTCGTCACCGCTTCCCCCACCCAACCCTTGATCCGGCGCTTCTTTGATTTGAGGTAGGTCACCGCGACCAGCAACGCCAGTAACAACCAGAAGGTCGGCGTTGAGGCGAAGTCGGCGAAGGCCTTCCAAACCATGTCCAACAGGAAATTGGAATCCACAATCTTGGCGAAGATGATCATATGGCCTGTAAGCCACTAAGCTTCACGACGTGTTTAATCTGCGTCTTACCTTCCACATCGATGACCTGCGTTGTGATCGTCGCATCGCCGTTACTCCACTCAATGTTGAGGAGGCCAACGTTTGGTAAGTGGTAGGTTTTCGGAAGAAGGCGGTTCTTATTCGACGTGGGCGTGCCGCGCGGATGCTTCTGAGTCATGGAGCTTGAGGTGTAGTCATAGATCGGATAACCGCTGGGACCATCGAGTTTTGAAAACTCACACCAGTGGCGATCGCCGCTCAGGATAATAACGCCGGAAGCTTTGGTCCGCTTCAACACCTCCATGAAACGTTGCTGTTCGTGCGGCATGTTGGCCCAGCATTCACCACCATGCACTTCGGGGGCGAACTGGATGCTGCTGACGATCAAGCGCAGTTCGGCAGGTTCTTTGAGAGTTTTTTCAAGCCACTGCCATTGAGCGACACCGAGCATAGTGGTGTTGGTGTCGTCAGTGGCGACGCTGCGACCACCGAGCAATGCCTTCCCCTTCGCCACCTGTTTCAGGGGACTGCGGAAGTAGCGAGTGTCGAGCAGGATGACCTGCACGCGCTTGCCTTCAGGGCCGAACACATGGGCACTGTAAACACCCTCCTGTTTACGACGGGGCGAATCCGTAGGTTCATCGAGCCAATCATGAAAGCCCTGCTGAGCTTCCTTCTTCAATGGATTACCAACCCCGCCATCGTTCTCACAATAATCATGGTCATCCCAGGTTGCAACGATGGCACCCTTGCTGCGAAGTCCTTGGAAAAAAGCACTCTGCTTCAGCAACGCATACTTCTCCCGCATCATCGGCAGCCCACCTTTATCGGCATAGATGTTATCGCCCATGAAGATGAAGAGATCGCGCGGCAACGTCAGGGTACGATCGAGCATCGGATGCTCATGGGTGTCGAGGCAGGAACCAAAGACAATGTGCTGCAAGGCTTCGGTGCTGGCAGAGGGCGCGAGACTAGAGATCAGTCCGAGGCCGGGAAGTCCAGCAAGAAAACGGCGACGAGGTAGCATCATGCAGATGAGAACGTCACTTCGCCCTGCGAACTTTCCGTAGGTGCAACGATAGCGATGAGGACATCGCTTCTACCTTCTCTTTTACTCTTGGCTCGCCGCACTGCTTTGTGTAGCGTCGATCCCAAGAATCCACCTCGCCCTTTCAGCCAAGCATAACTCCAAAGTCCAGTGGGAGCATTTAAAACAGGGGACAGTAGCGCTCGCATATCACCCGACAAGAGTATCCCCTTCTCAGTCAAGACGGGCACCATCTTACGAATTTTTTGGGATAGCACATCGCGTCGGATGCGTGGTAGCGTTACCTCTCCAAACTCTGAGCTCAATTAATGAGCTTGTGATACCGACACCACTCGCGCTGGAGTTTTCCATGGTTTGGGGAAATCATTGATGTAAAAAGCCACGCCCTCAGGTGGCTCCGCTGCTTCCGCAAACGGTCCTTCACCCATCCAAGCCCTGCCATCGGGAAGTCTAAATATAACGAGATCCATCATCTATAAATACGAACTTCATTCTGCATGGGAGACAGCCAAGGCCAAAGGGCAGTTCATGATTGATCGTAAAGAAGTATTAAATCTGAACTTTAGTCCACTACGTTACATGACATTCGCGGACTAAAGTTCCTGCTTTTTGTGTAAGTTTTATGTAAGTATATATGATCCTCTTCGTTTCACGGCGACCAAACCCATGAACCGATTCTCTCCTCTCTCCTATTGCCTCTCTCTCGCAGGACTGATCTCCGGACTCTTTCCGCTTTCGAGTTTTGCTTTGTCCGATGCCGAGGCATCTAGCGAAGCAAAAACCATCCTACAAGCCTCAGGCGTCAAAGGTGGTCTGGTTGTCCATGTAGGCTGTGGTGATGGGAAGTTGATTGCCGCCCTGAGAGCCAACGAAAGCTATCAAGCACAAGGATTAACCAAGGATGCCGCAACGGTTCTCGCGACACGTGAAGCCGTGAGTAAGGCAGGTATTTATGGAGCGGTAGCCATCGACAGTTGGGATGGTAAGGCTTTACCGTATATCGAAAACCTGATCAATCTCCTCGTGGTGGATGATGCGGCAATGGTTTCCAAAGAGGAGATATTACGGGTGTTGACGCCTAATGGCGTGGCGATGCTTCGCAAAGAAGGCGAGTGGGAAAAGATCGTAAAGCCTCGCCCAGCCGAAATGGATGAATGGACGCACTATGCTTATGATTCAAAGGGGAATACGACCTCAAAAGATCTACTCGTAGGACCACCTAAAAGAATGCAATGGGTGGGTGATCCAAGATGGAGCAGACACCATGACCGTATGTCGTCCGTAAGTGCGCTGGTTTCTAGCGGTGGTCGCATTTTTTACATCATCGATGAAGGCAGTCGTATCAGTATTCTAATGCCGGCAAAGTTCATGCTTGTGGCACGCGATGCTTTTAACGGCACGGTACTATGGAAAAGACCCATCGATGAGTGGAGCACGCATTTGTGGCCTTTGAAATCGGGCCCCACCGAATTGACTAAACGTCTGGTGGCTGATGGCGACAAGGTGTTCGTCACCATGAGCATCACTGCTCCGATTTCTTGCCTCGATGCCGCCACCGGCAAACTGATCCGTGAATATCCGCAAACCAAGGGCACTGAGGAAATCATGTATCGAAATGGAACACTATACTCCCTGGCGAACAAGAATGCCGATCGTCTCAACGAAGAGTTTGCCGTAAAAGAGCAAAGCGATCAAAAGCGTGTTACAACGGAGTTCAACTGGGACGGAAAACCGCGCACGCTGTTTGCCATGGATGCGACAAGCGGTAAGACCTTGTGGGAAAAAGAAGATCGTATCGCTCCGATCACCCTAGCACTGGATGACAAGCGCGTAGCCTACTTCAACGGTGATGGTATCACCTGTCTCGATGTGAAAACAGGAGCAACCAAGTTCGCGGATGCGCCCGCAAAAAAACGTGCCCTCTATGAATTCAACTTTGGTCCTAGGATTGTGCTCTACAATGATGTGATTCTCTATGCCGGTGGCGATGGAACGATGAAGGGAGTGAATGCTGACACCGGCAAAGATCTATGGGTGGCTCCCCATGAAAAAAGCGGGTATCGCAGCCCTGAAGATCTCATTGTTGCACAAGGCCTGGTCTGGAATGCCGGAACGACGGAAGGAAAACAAGAGGGCGCTTTTACGGGACGCGATCCTTTAACAGGTGAAGTGAAGAAGCAGTTTCTCCCCGATGTGCCAGAGGGAACGTATTGGTTTCACCATCGTTGTTATCAGGCTAAAGCCACTGAAAACTACCTCATTCCCTCACGCACCGGTACGGAGTTTGTCGATATCGAAAAGCAACATTGGGATCTGAATCACTGGGTGCGTGGTGCCTGTCTGTATGGCATCATGCCTGCCAATGGACTGACTTACGCAGGTCCCCACAATTGCGCCTGCTATCCTGAAGCCAAATTGGATGGCATGAGTGTGCTGGCTCCAGAATCAAAAATTCCACTGCCCGCTGATACACCTGATACGGAAAGACTAACGAAGGGTCCCGCTTATGGAGCTAAGCTTGATGCGGCCGATGCGGATCCCAAAGACTGGCCTGCTTATAGGCATGACAACGCTCGCAGTGGTTTCTCGGATCAGGAGCTTGCAAAAGATCTTGGTATGGCCTGGGAGGTCAAGCTCACGCCTCCATTGAGCACTTCCACCATTGCTGGAGGTCTGACATATGTTTCGGAAGTGGATAAACACACTCTACATGCCTATGACGCCAGCACCGGCAAAGAGGCATGGCATTTCATTGCAGGTGGTCGCATTGATTCACCTCCAACGTATTGGAAGGGTCGAGTATTTTTTGGTGGTAAGGATGGCTATGTTTATTGCCTGAGAGCAAGTGATGGTGCGATGGTCTGGAAATTTCAGGCAGCACCAAACCCTATGAAACACTGCGCCTGGGAAATGATGGAAAGCGTCTGGCCGGTGCATGGCAGTGTGCTGGTAGAAAACGGACTTGTCAGTTGTGTGTCAGGCCGGTCCATGTTTCTCGACAATGGACTATGGTTTTATCGTCTCGATGCGATGACCGGAGAGATGAAAGTGAAGGAACACTATGATGATCGTGATCCCGATACAGGGGGTGATTTGAATGATCGCCATAAGACTCTACAAATGCCCGTAGCACTCAATGACATCTTGAGTAGCGATGGCAAGTGGACCTACTTGAGAACCCAGAAAATCGGCGATAATGGCAAACGCGTTGATGTTGGTCCTGTATCAGGGGAATTCGATAAACAAGCCGGGGCGCAAAAGGGAGAAGGACAACATCTTTTTGCTCCAATGGGCTTCCTTGATGATAGCAATTTCCATCGCAGTTACTGGGTCTATGGCAAGAGTTTTGCCGGTGGACATTCTGGATACTATCAAGCTGGAAAATTTGCTCCCTCAGGTCGAATTCTTGTTCACGACGATAAAAATGTCTATTCTTACGGGCGGGAAGCGCAGTATTACAAATGGACCACGACGATGGAATACAGCCTCTTCTCTACGCCTAAGGGTGCGCCACCAGAAGCCTTCACCACGGAAGCAGCGACAACGCCCCGCGTAGGCAATTCCATTGTGCTAGGCCCCGACGGTAAACCTTTAGTCAACCAACCAAAAAAGCCGGATGAACCCGGAAAGAAAGTCAAAGGCAAGGCGAAAGCAGTGGCACCCGTAACGCCCGTCAAAGGTCAACCCATTCCCGGTTCAGTTCAATTTCCAGATTCAGTCGAACTGGATCCTACAAAGACCGCACTCAGTATCGAAGCCTGGGTAATGCCTGACAGCGCGAATGGCACCATCATGCATCAAGGAGGGCCACAACAAGGTGTCGCTCTCGACATTCACGAAAAGAAACCCCAGCTTCATATTCGTAGTGCCGGCACTGTTGCCACAATCATCTCCTCGGAAACTCTTACGGAAGGTTGGCATCATATCGTCGGCGTCCTTGCTGCCGATAAAAAAATGAGCCTTTACCTTGATGGCCGTGTGGTGGCAGAAGGCATGGCCAGCGATCTCGTTGCCAGTCGGCCGAAGAATCCCACCCTCATTGGCAATGGCAGTGGTGTCACCGAGGGTACTGCCGGTGGATTCAGTGGGATGCTTGATCAATTCGCCATCTATCACAAAGCGCTTACGAATGCCGAGGTGCAAACTCGCTTTGAACAACCGGACACCAAGCCCAATGATGCCGTGGTTTTTTGCAACTTTGACAACGGCGACTCCCGCGACTCATCAGGCAATAACATCCACGGCGTGGGTGCAGGTGTCGAGACCGGCAAAGGAAAGGTCGGCGCTGCGCTCTGGTTCAAAAGCGGATCAGCGGGTGGAAAAGGTGCCGGCAAAGCAGGTGGGAGTTTTGTGAAGCACACATGGGATCGCTATGTGCCCATCGTTGCTCGTAGCATGGCGCTGGCTGGAAAAACATTATTGGTCAGCGGTCCGCCGGATATGATTGATGAAGAATATGCTTTCGAGCGTCTCGCGGTGAAAGACCCTGAAATCCTTAAAGAACTCGCAGTTCAAAATGAAGCGCTCGATGGTAAACGTGGTGCCAAGATGTGGGCCGTGAATGTCGAAACGGGCGAGCAATCCGCTGGACTTGAGCTTACCAGCCCATCCGTCTGGGATGGTATTACAGTGGCTCAGGGTAGAATCTATGTCTCGACCGTTGATGGACGTATTCAATGCTTTGGGAAAAAATAAGTTATGCGTCACCTTGCCGCCATTTTTCTCTTCATGACCGGCAGTGCTTCGGCCTGCACGATCCCTGTCTTTCGCTACGCACTGGATCGATGGGATGCTGATAAGTTTCATCTTGTGCTGCCTTCATCTGTCGCAAAAGATGCTTCAGTTACGGAATTGTTGCGTCCCATAAGAGCCAATGGAAATGCGAATCTGGATATCGAGACATCAAAGGACTCGACTTTACTTCAACCCGAGTTGCGTTTTTCTAATCGGGAACAAACGCCACTTTGGTCTGATACACTTGATAAAGCTTCGCTGACAAAAATCATCGACTCACCCGTTAGAAAGCAAATAGTGGAACACATTCTCGCTGGCGATTCCATCGTCTGGGTCATAGCGGATCGCGGGACTTCCGAAGATGAAGTGGTGGTTCAACATCTCGAGAAAAGACTTAAATTTCTCGAACAAGTCGCTTCGCTTCCCATTCAAAATCCCAATGACCCTGATAGTCAACTCGGTCCGGGGCCTCCACTGAAGCTTAAGTTTACGCTTTTGCGATTCCGTAGTGATGATCCCGCTGAGGCTGCTTTTGTAAAAATGCTAGCAGGTCCGATCGGTCATATCGATCCTGCGAAAACAAGCTACGCCGCTGCCGTCTTTGGTCGTGGACGCGTGCTCGGTGCATGGCCTCTCGAAGATTTGACTGACACGGCGCTGGAAGATGCCAGCATGTTTCTTGTAGGGCGATGCTCTTGCCGATTGAAAAATGAGAACCCTGGCTGGGACATTTTGATGAATGTGGATTGGGGAAAATCATTAGTGGCAGTCACTGAAAATATAACATCGGAAAATTCGCCTACCATCCCTCAACCGGCAAACTTAACCCAAACAGTGGAATCAACCACAAAGACGGATGAACCCTCCATCAAAAGTGATATAAGCACAGCCACACTCATCATACCGCAAGCTAAGATCTCTACTTTCGAGACCTCAGTGAATTTTCCTCGAACCACCATTGCCCTGACTGGCATCATCACTTCAATCATCGGCTTGGCTTGGCTTGGTATAATTTTATTTAGAAGAAAAAATCCCTCATAGATCGTATTCATTTTCTGCGTCTCATGAAAAAGATACCTCTACTACCTGCAATCTTGGTCATCCTTGGGATTATTGTGGTCGTTTTCTCATGGATTTATAAAGCTGGTACCGCTCCTTCGTCGCGACATCTCGTAGTCTATTGTGCCGCTAATTTGAAAAAACCCGTAGAAGCCATTGCGGAACAATATCGTCAAGAGTTTGGCATCGAAGTGCAATTGCAATACGGCGGCACGGGCACGCTTCTGAGTCAGTTACAGGTGGCAAAACAAGGGGACATATTCATCGCTGCTGATGACAGCGCGATCGAAGACGGTCGCAAGCTTGGCTTGATCAAAGAAGTGTTGCCACTCGTTGTCCAACATCCAGTCATTGCCGTAAAAAATGGCAACCCCAAGGCAATCTTCACCCTCGATGATCTCACTCGCAGTGATGTGAAACTGGCAATTACCAATCCCGATGCTGCTGCGATTGGCAAAGTTGTTCGCAAGCTCATGGGCGAGCGCTGGGAAGCACTGGCAAAGGCTGCGGTGGTGATGAAACCGACCGTCCCTGAAGTGGCGGCCGATGTGCAACTGGGAGCAGTGGATGCAACCTTTGTCTGGGACTCCACTATTCCTCAATTTAAGGAGCTTGAGGCTGTTGCGTTACCTATTCTGTCTAATCATCGTGAAAATGCGAGTGCTTCCGTATTGTCCTTTTGTACTCAATCAACGGAAGCTCTTAAATTCGCGAGATACCTTGCCGCACCTGACCGGGGCGGAAAGACGTTTCAACAATATGGATTTCAATTGGCAAGCGGTGACAAATGGTCGTTAAAACCAGAGATGCTTCTCTACAGCGGCGGCGTAAATCGCTTGGCTATCGAAAAACTTGTCCAAGCCTTTGCGGATCGTGAAGGCGCTACTGTCACCACCGTTTTCAATGGATGCGGCATTCTCTGTTCTGCCATGAAAACCATGGAAGATAGCAGTAATCCAAAATTTCCCGATGCTTATTTTGCCTGTGATGTCTGCTTTGTTCCCCCCGTCGCTCAGCACTTTCCTGAAGCGGTCATGCTAACTGAAACCATGATTGTCATCGCCGTGCCCAAAGGAAATCCACATCATGTCAAAACGCTGGCGGATCTCGCGCAACCGGGATTGCGGGTAGGATTATGCAATGCAGAACAGTCCACTCTTGGCTACCTTACACGTGCCATGCTCAAAGCAGACAATCTCTGGGACGGTGTTCATAAAAA
>VFKY01000236.1 GCA_009885275.1 Verrucomicrobiota bacterium
AAATAACATGGCAAATCCCACCGCGGCTACCAGCACGCCAACCTGAATAAAATCCGTCCAGATTACCGCGCGAATCCCTCCCACTGTCGTGTATAGCGCCGTTAGTAAACTCACTAAAACGAGAGCGCCGGTGAAGAGCCAGAATTTCTCCATGGGCTCCACCGGACGGCCTGAAAACATCTCAAAGGCCAGTACGACAATAATGGCGGAAACATAAAGTCGAGTTCCCATGGCGAGCACTCGAGTGATCATAAAGGTGATCGAGGCAGCTTTACGAGTGACAGGGCCAAAGCGGGTCTGCAGGAACTCATAAATCGAAATCACACCATGCTTGTAATACACAGGAATGAAGACAACGCTGACAAAAATGCGCGCCAGAATGGTGCCAATAGCCAATTGCACATATGTCCAGTTACGTTTTTCGAAGCCTTCGCCTGGAGCTCCCAGAAAGGTAGCGGCACTAATTTCAGCAGCAATGATGGACGCCAACACCGCCCACCAAGGCATCTGACGATCGCCCAGGGTAAAACCCTCTACACTACCGCTCTTACTTCTCTGCGATAATCCTATGAACAGGATAATACCGAAATAGGCCAGAATAACGAAGACATCCAAAAGGTATGACATGCGCAGGATCATGGAGGTGACATGCGGAGATGGCGAGCAAAAACAAGCGACGCAGCCTACTTCCCACGTTCATTGAACCGTGCCATTTCACGCTGCGCCTCACGGTCTTCCACCTTTTTCTTTAAATCATCGCGCTGATCGCCTTTGTTTTTTCCCTTACCCACCGCAATTTCAATTTTTACCCGACGACCTTTCCAGTAGGCACGAAGCGCCACAATGGATAAGCCTTTCTGCTGTGTGGCAGCGGCTAGCTTGAAAATCTCATTCTTATTAAGCAAGAGACGACGCGCAGCCATGGTCTCATGCTGAGTGTGACTCGCCTTCTCGTAGGGCTGAATAGAGCAGTTAAAAAGGAAGACTTGTCCGCGATCTACGTGAGCAAATGAATCGCCCAAATTGATGTGTCCGAGACGGATCGATTTGACCTCTGAACCCTTCAGCTCGATTCCCGCTTCATATTTCTCGAGGATATGATAATCCCGAGGTGCTTTGCGGTTGGTGGCAATATCGCTCATGGCGGTTACTGACGTCTCGACGTCAGGCTCCCACTGCGACCTGATTAAACAGGAAGCTCTTCGATTCTTTCGATCGTGATTTTACCTTCGATAATCTCTGTCAGAGCCACATCAGCTTCTCTCATGCCTGGACGACGCTCTACAAGGGCAGGGCGACCTTGCACAAGTTGACGAACGCGCTTGGAAACCATGTTGATCAACACAGGAATATCAGTGATGACGAGGGCGGCTTTTTCAACGAGTTCGGCTTTCATAAGGGACAGATGAATTGTAGCTATTGGCACCAATCAACCCAGAGAGGTTGGAGGGCGCACAGACTAAGCACGAGTCCCTAAAAACGCAAGCGGAAGCTCCACGGGGCAGTTTAAATGTATTGCCATCGGTTTTTTGGCGCCTTCAAGATGAGGCATGGCACTAAGATTTTTTAAACTATGCTTCTTACAGGACACCAATTTCGTATAGCCTTCTATGCCCAAAGTAAGCATCCATTGGTTTCGTCGTGACCTTCGCATCAGCGACAATACGGCGCTCCATCATGCGGTCACCTCATCGGCGCAAGTTATCCCTGCTTATATCCAAAGTCAGTGGCAAAACACTCATCCATGGACCGGCGCGGGAAAACAGCAATTCCTCTGTAACAATATCGAAGCGCTGGCAAAGAATATCGAGACGCTGGGTTCTCGCTTGATTATTCTTCAAGGCAATGCTGACGAGGAGTTGAGACGCTTGATTCGCACAACTCATGCGGAAGCTGTCTACACGAATCGTGATCCCGATCCTTTTGGTAAAGCGATGGAAATAAAAGTAGCTGCGGTCTGTTCCGAGCTGGGAGTCGCCTTTCATACCTTCAAAGATGTTGTACTCCATGAAGCACCGGAAGTGCTTACAGGGGAAGGCAAGCCCTACAGGGTTTACACGCCCTATTCGAAAAATTGGCTCACACTCCCCAAGACTGCGCCCTGGCCAAAGGTTGAATCACTGGGGATCCAGCATCGAGTCACTGGCTTGCCCCTGCCACGACTGGAGCAATGGAATTTACCGCCCTGTACTGTGCAACTTCCTGAAGCAGGCGAGCGTGCCGCACGCAAGCGCATGAAAGAGTTTATCGAAGACAAGACTCTGGTGCAATATGGCCAGTGCAGAAACACACCATTCGGAAAAACAACTTCCGGTCTCAGTCCCTACTTGAGGTATGGATTGATCGGCATTCGTGAGCTCTATCAGTGCTGCCAACAGGCTGCTGAGGGCGCTGATACCACTGCAAGCTCCAGCATCCACACCTATATTAAGGAGTTGGCCTGGCGAGAATTCTACATGGCTATTCTGCATTCTTTTCCTGAGGTATTAGAAACCGAATTTAATGCGGATTTTCGAAAGGTTCCTTGGGAAGGTTCCGAGAAACATTTCGAAGCATGGAAACAGGGGCGCACGGGATTCCCCATCGTCGATGCCGGAATGCGCCAGCTTCTGGCTACGGGCTGGATGCACAATCGGGTGCGCATGATTGTGTCGATGTTCCTCACCAAGGACCTGCATGTGCATTGGCGTCTCGGCGAAAACTTCTTTATGCAACATCTCGTCGATGGTGAAATTGCCAGTAACAACGGCGGTTGGCAATGGAGCGCAGGCACCGGTGCCGATGCCGCTCCGTATTTCCGCATTCAGAATCCCTGGACCCAAACCACCCGCTACGATCCCAACGGCGACTACATCCGCCAATGGATACCCGAGTTGGCCAAAGTTCCCGCCGCCGCTTTGCAGGGTCCACCAATGACTTCCCTCCATCCCGACTATCCACTCCCCATCGTCGATCACAGTGTCGAGCGCGACAAGACGCTCATGCGCTTCAAGCAGGCGAGACAGTCGTAGCTCGACATTGACTCACTTCGTTCGCCCTGCGGGCAGCTTATTGCTGTCTGTCTCCGCTGCGCTCCGGCTCCAATGTC
>VFKY01000136.1 GCA_009885275.1 Verrucomicrobiota bacterium
CGATGACACCGGCTGGCATTCCTCAAGTCCGCAATCGCTGAAAATCAGTGAGGGTCTGCTGGGCTATTCTCAGGAAGCGAACATGCCAGAGAAAAAACCTTTCCTGGAACTTCCAAGTGCTGAACTGGTGATCACCCCTGATGCTTGGAACAAAGACAAGGGTGTTGAACTTCTTCACTTCGAGCAACCCATGATCAGACTGCGGGATGCGAATACGCCGTGGTTTGATCCTGCGACGACCGCGCCCGAAACAGTAGCGCCTCCAATCGCAGTGACTGCGGAGTTGCCTTGGTATAAACAACTCCACTTTCGTTCTCTTGAACTTAATCATGGTAAAGTGGATCTGCTGACTTCCGGTAAAAAACCGGTGGACGCTCAGGCCAGCGTCAACATCACCACCGAGTCCACGGAAGCTACTGGCGACATTCACCGACTGCGATTCGAAACGATGGAAATGCGACTGCCAACACTTTCGAGCTTGCCTTTCCCGGTGGCCCGAGCAGACCGATTCGAAGGAACCGTAAAATTACCTCAAGTATGGACTGAGCATCGCATTGAAACACTCAGCTTAAATGGAGCGAGCATTGATGCGGGGGAAGCGCTGATGCGGTTATTCGAAACGGAATCGACAACACCATCAGAAAAAGAAGCGCCCTTAGAAAAAACTCCGATCGAGAAAAAAGCGGCGCCATGGACGGTGGGTCACCTCAGCATTGCAGAAAGCAATGTCAGCGTTGCTGATGTCGTCCCCGGACTTCCCAGCTTGCGCTTCGGGCTAAAGCTGGAGGTGCAAGACTCGCCATTGGAAATGGAGGAGCTCATGAAAAACTCCCTGCCACAACGCATTGAGTTGGCAAACTTGAACATTCCCTCGCCTTATGAGCCACTCCGTTCTGTGGCAGAACTGGACAGCGTCTTCATCAACTTCACCCTTGCTGGACTGGTCCGAAAAGAGATCGAAAAAGTCGAGATCGTCAGTCCGACACTTTTTGTAGGAGAAGACCTTTTCTGGTATGTGGATTACTATCGGAAATACACCGCGCAAAACGCGGCGCCCACCAAAGGCGAGCCTCTCATCTCTGGTCTCAATCGTGCGCTAGCTCTTGCTGAAGCCGTGAAGGTGATCGAACAGGAGCCGCCCACCAGTGAGGCAGCCTGGAGTGTACGGCGATTACAGATTCACAGTGGCAAACTGGTGCTCGCACCGAAAGGCAAACCGCTCAAGGGTTTTCGCGAACCCTTCCCCTTCAATATCGACACCGAGATCAAGCAAGGCACACTGGAGGCCGCGATGGAGATTCCTCATGACACGTATCCCATCCCGGATTTCGATGTTCAACTCGTAGGCATGAAAGGGAAAGTACAGTTCAATTTGCCGCTAAAGAAGAAAGACAACAACCTTGTCGAGACCTTCGAAATCGACAGCGTGCGCTGGCGCAAATTAAAGACGGGCAAGGCGTTTCTCACCGTCACTTACGATGCCGCGGGCATCTATGCCCAGTTTGGCGCTGATGCTTATGAAGGTTACATCAATGGCGCATTTAATGTGTATCTCGATGACAATTTTCACTGGGACGGCTGGATCGGCGGCAAGAACGTACAAACCCATGAGCTTACGAAAATACTTTGCCCCGGATACTTCCTCATGGATGGACGAGTAGAAGCCACGCTAGTAGCACAGGGCAGTAAAAACGAACTTTATCAAGCGGACGGAACCTTCAAGAATCACACACCGGGCCGATTCAAAATCCAGGCGCTAAATCAATTGATCGAAGACATGCCTAAGGAATGGGCCGTCATACAAAAACAGATCACACAGATCGGACTGGAAACCATGCGAGACTTCGACTATGACAAGGTGGAATCGAATTGCCGATTCTATGGGCGCGAGGGCAAAGGCTTCATGCGATTCACCGGGCCACAGGGTTCACGCAATTTTGAAATTAACGTCTATGATCACCGCTGGAAAACCGATGAATCTGCCCTTACCAAGCAATAGCCCTCTCTCGTATCAAATGAGACCCCGCATCTTGGGGTTATCACTTTGTTCGGGCGCGCTCCTTTTTCTATCGGCTTGCGACAGCTTCAAGGTCAATCTTTCTGCGCCTGATCCGATCAAGGTAGACGTGAACATGCGACTTGATGTCTATCAATATCGCGGAGAAGAACCAAGCAAACCTGACGCCGCCCAAGTCAGCTATGAAGAAGCCGTAACACGCCAGCGCAATCGCATGGCAGAAGTGCAAAAACTTAAAGACAATCGTCTTGTGGGCGAAGATCATCGAGCGCTTTTGCATCTTCGTGAGAAACCCGGTGGCGAATGGGGCACTTATGTAGAGAGTGCCGTGACCACGGAAAATGAAGATCGCACCCTACTCATGCGTCATGCCGCGCAAGAAAGTAATCGCGCCCTTCATGAAGTGCAGGAAGAACAATGGAAGCTCCGCACGGAAAAAGCATTCAAGGGAGAATGGATCGAAGTGCCCGGTGAAAAGGATAAAACGTTCAAATGGATCCAAGCAGAAGGACCGAAGACGAAGAAAGAGTAGCCTCTCTACTCATCCCGCGGTGGCGTCTTTTCGCTGATTAAGACCTCTTCGCCAATTTTTTCCGGCATGGTCTTAAAGAACTCCACATCAAGCACGGTCATGATACGGACAAAGATCTCTCGGAAGATCACCTTGATTGTCCACTCGGAACCACGGTCTTCTGCATTGTAGGCAATGCAGCCTTCCATACCATAACGTCGCGCAATATAGACAGCACGGGTGTTGGGATAATATTGTGAAATAATAGTGCACTCATCCTGCCGGAAAACTTTGTGGGCACGAATCACACTATCGAGCGTGCGATAGCCAGCATTATCGCAGTAAATATGATTTGCAGGAACGCCACGCGCAATCAGCGCTTCCTTCATGTCATAAGCTTCACTGTAATCCTCGTCATCACTTTTTCCGCTTACGATAAGATACTGCAATTTCTGCTCTCTATAGAGCTCGGCCGCAGCCTCCATACGAGTGGTAAAATGGCGATTCTCATATTTACCCACCATCTTCGGACAACCCAGAACTAGACCGACAAAGCGCGGGGGTATCTCATCCACATTGTCATAAATCAAACCGCGTCCAGTGTGCCAAACAATGAGGTAGCATGCGAGGATCCCGATAGAAACATGCGATCCCACAAGGATTATTCGAACCAGCCAGCGCATGAGAAACCCATCAAACCAGACCATCTCCCGGCTAATCCAAGCCATGAGCCCCGTCTGCGGTACCTCATCATCTTCGTCCTCGTCTTCAAGGACATCAAGGTCCTCATCCTCGATTTCGTCGTCATCGTGGGGTCGCGGTTTTTTAGAAGCTGATTTGTCCGGTTGACGCATCGTTTATTATCCTGCCTGTATGCGCGCATTGATTCAACGAGTTTCGTCTGCAAGTGTCACCATTGAGCAAAATATTATATCAAGCATCCCAACAGGGCTGCTCATATTCCTTGGTATTGAAGATGACGACACCCATGAAGATGTGCTCTGGCTCGCCGGAAAAATCAGTAAACTCCGCATCTTTCCTGACGCACAAGGGAAAATGAATGCCTCGATCATAGATATCTGCGGACGCTTGCTCGTGGTCAGTCAATTCACCCTTCACGCCAGCACCAGGAAGGGGAATCGCCCCTCATTTATTAAAGCGGCCCGACCCGATATCGCCACGCCACTCTATGAATTATTCCTTTCTCATCTCAAACAGGAAGTCGGGCAACCCATTGAAAGCGGTATCTTTGGAGCGGATATGCAGGTAACCCTCGTCAATGATGGCCCCGTTACCATCTGGATAGACAGCAAGGCCAAGGAGTGATCATTGCAAACCGCCTTCTATTGTGTAGTATATGGCCCCCATGGCACCAGAAAAACCCAAGCCAAAGCGACCGCTCAAATCAATTTTGAGCCTCATCGTGCTGTGCGCTCTTGGACTGTGGTTGGACATGTCTTCACACCAAGACAAAAACAAGCTACCCGTGGACAAGCCCGCGGAGCCTTCCACTGCGGACATGGCAAAGCCGACACTCGCGACCACTCCTACCGCGACAGACATCGCACCCGAAAAGATCCCCACACCCGCACCCATCCCGCCCGAACCGACAACGACACCGACATCGATGCTCGGTCCCATGATCGTCGCAACAGATAAACCTATCGTGTTGATGAGGGAACCTAGCGTGCTGCCCCTCGTGGAGCTTGAAAAGCCTGCCATGCGCTTGCCGGATGTCATTACCCCGCCTTTTGCCATGGCTTCATCGAGGTCCAAGTTACCCGAGGAAGATGATCTCCCTAAAATTCCACCCTCGATGGAAGGCCCCCCTAAAGACGTGACTAGCGCCAAAGCCTTAACCCGAGACATGGAAGGCAAAGACGATGGTGAATTTGGAAAGCCAGATCCTGATGATGCCGATAAGATCACGAAGATGACGGAAAAGGGCGGCAAAGCCACCTCCTCTAAAAGCTCCGATATGGCGGGCTGGGAGCTGATGCGCTATCACGACCATGACTTTGTCACGGGAGAAAGCCTTCAGAAGTTTTATCGCTTCAACGAACTGAAGGTGGAGGGCAACAACGTCTGGTTTCGCTCGCCGGTATTGGTCATGAAAGCGACACTTGGAAGCGTGGAGTTGCTCATCAACAACATCAAATTTATCATGAGCTACCCCGCCATGGAACTGAATGGCAAGCCCTGCTTCTCCCGACTGGACTTATGCAAGCTCATTGACCCCGTCCTGCGCCCCAGCTATATCGGCAATAAGAACAACGGGTTCGACACCGTTATTCTCGATCCCGGACACGGAGGCCACGACTCCGGCGCCAAGGGTGTTTATGGTTACGAGAAGGACTATGCCCTAAAACTCGCCAACTCTTTAAAAGCTGTCTTGCTGAAACAAGGTTTAAAGGTGCAAATGACACGCACAGATGACACCTTCGTCTCCTTGGCAAGTCGAGTGGCCTTCGCCAATAAAATTCCCAACAGCATCTATGTCAGCCTTCATTTTAATTCGGGCGGTAGCTCTGCCACCGGCATCGAAACTTTCGCTTTCTCCCCTCAAGGTAGCTCCTCCATCTATGGTGCCCGCTCCGTTGACTCTCTTGCCTTCAATGGCAACTCGCGCGACTCCGAGAACATTGCCCTTGCCACCTCCATTCACGCCTCCGTCGTGCATCGTTTCAAGCTGGTGGACCGTGGCGTGAAGCGAGCCCGCTGGCATGTATTGAAGGGATTGGAACGTCCCGGCGTGCTTTTCGAAGGCGGATTTGTCACCAGCCCCGTCGATTGCCGCTTGATTGCCGCAGAAAATTTCCGGTCCGAACTGGCTGTCACCATCGGCCAGGCCATCATGAACTACCGGCGCGCATTACAACCGCGTTCAAGGTAGACGAACCGAACTCCCTCGCTAAAGTGTGTGGCCCATTCTTTCTAAAGCGCAAGATTTGACACATTTTTTAGCTTCCGAAACCGCAAGATCAGACGTAACGATTACAAAATTCTTCTTCTCCAAAAATGACTACTGATACCCCAAGTCTTCCTTCCCGTATGTGGCGCGGTTTTGTGATCATGCTGCGTCAATGGTGGGACACCGACTATCACCCCGCCGGCATGGATTCCTTGCGCCAGTCTCCAGATGAGATCGATCTAAAACGCTGCGCCCCTTTTATTTTTCTGCACCTAGGCTGCCTTTTCGTTATCTGGGTTGGCTTCAGTTGGTTCGCCCTAGCTGCTGCGGTAGCCCTCTATGTCGTGCGCATGTTTGCCATCACTGCCTTCTACCACCGTTACTTTTCGCATCGTGCTTACAAGACCTCACGGTTCATGCAATTCCTGTTTGCCGTGATTGGCAATACCGCCATGCAACGTGGCGCCCTCTGGTGGGCCGCTCACCATCGCCACCATCATCAACACTCCGATGAAGAGGTCGATGTTCATTCCCCTATTCAGCGCGGATTCCTCTGGTCCCACATCGGATGGATCACCAGCCCAAGAAATTTTCCCACCGAATACTCTCGTATCAAGGACTTCGCCAAGCACCCAGAGTTAGTGTTCCTCAACCGTCATGACATGATCATTCCGCTGCTTTATGGCGCCACGCTCTGGCTTGTGGGTTGGCTATTACAAATGTATGCGCCCTCTCTCGGCACCACGGGGGCTCAATTGTTTGTCTGGGGCTTTTTTGTCAGCACTGTCCCCCTCATGCACGGCACGTTTTTCATTAACTCCCTTGCCCACGTCTTTGGTGGTCGCCGCTTTAAAACCACGGATACCAGCCGCAACAGTCTGCTCCTCGCCGTCATCACCCTCGGCGAAGGCTGGCACAACAATCACCACCACTACATGCACTCCGCACGTCAGGGCTTTTACTGGTATGAGTTGGACATCAGCTTCTATGTCATCAAAATGCTCTCATGGGTCGGCCTCGTCTGGGATGTAAGACCGGTCCCTGCAAAAATTTACGCAGAAGCCCGTAACCAAGGCATTTCAAAAGACTCGGCAGCATCCGCAGACGCCGAAGAAGACGATATTTCAGCGCCCACCGCCACCGCCGAACTCGGCAGTTGAGACCCGGGGGAGCGGCCAAAGCATGGAGCGCGAGGTTGAGGGCGAGGATTTCTCAAGTTACGCACCCCTCGCGCCGGTGGGCGAGCAGGCGCGCCCAGCCGTATCATGGCGAACCTCTATTCGAGGCAGCGCAGGTTAATGAAGCGGACAGGAGTGCCAGGATTTAGTGGATCGTGGATTTACGAAAACTCGGGATTTCATTTTCGCGCGACAGCCGCATGGTTCCCCGATGATCAAGGATCTCTTTGAGCAATATCCCCCTTACCATCATCTCGTCGCCTCGACGCAATTGGTGCTGGCTATGTTCGGGATGGGCATGGTGACTCGTCCCAGAGATTTTGTAGAACTGGTCCTGGAGCCGAAGCCCATGATCACCGGACTCCTTTATCAATTGGTAGGCATTCCCCTGCTCACCGCGGCGTTGGTTTACCTGATCGAGTTACCTCCCGAAGTGGTGGTGGGCTTCATCATGATTGCGGCGATGCCCGGGGGATCATTGTCCAACATTTACACCCACCTCGGCAAAGGTAA
>VFKY01000097.1 GCA_009885275.1 Verrucomicrobiota bacterium
GCACGCGTTTACTCATCAATCATTCCCCTGAACCCGTGAGCAAGATTGCCATGAGCGTGGCTGAGGATATAAGCGTGGTGGGTGGTGTGGCTCTTACTTTATTTAATCCCGTGGCCGCCCTGATTGTTTTTTCGGTCATTTTGGTGGTTTTATGGCTCATCTTTCCCAGATTATGGAGAGCGGGAAGAGCGACTCTCTGGTTGATCTGGCATAAGCTCAAGATGCCGGGAAAATCCTTCGAGGAGACGAAGTCCCCGCAACTGCCTTGTGAAGTGAGCGATGATTTACGCGATCTGCTGCGATTTCAAACGGCCATCACCGACAAGGATGTCGCCTTCAGTCTGCGTTGTATCAGTGCCAAGTGTAAAGGTATTATGGGTCTCAAGCCTAACCTCAACGGGCTCCTTGTTTTCACCCATTATCCCGAGCATGTCTATTTCAGTGCCTCTCGCACTCTGGGCGACAGAGTTTATCAAATTCCCCTTCAGGGTGCGAGCATCACGAGTGAATCGAAGTTTCTCAGTGAAAATATCATCATCGAGGGCGCAGAGATGCGGGTGGTGTTCCGCTTTCCACGGGGGCAGAGTGAGATGGTGGAGCTTGCCGCGAGGTCGCTTAGAGATCGTCAACCAGCTCCGGAAGTTCCCACAACGATGCAAAGCGAGGTAACCTCAAATGCGGAGGTCACCCTCCCGGTTTCGTTGGTATCCTAGTCTCGCAGCCGGAAAACAAGAGCGAGCCATCATCAGACCAAGGTTTTAAGGAGTCGTAAAGCATTTGTATTGTGTAGATTGCGCAGTGGGTATCAGGATGTTGCTTGCCAAAGGCGGCCTCTCATGCGTAGATGCACTCCCCTCGGGTTGGGTCGCAAGACCTGCTGAGGTAACGCATGTCACAAGTAAAATCTTCGAGTTGGACTCTGGCGCTACTGGCGCTCGGAGTGGTTTATGGCGATATCGGCACCAGTCCGCTTTATGCGTTGAAGGAAACGCTGGCGCACGGGAATTTCAAGGCTGGCAATGAATTGCTGATTCTGGGGCCAGTATCCCTGATGATCTGGTCGCTGACCATCATTGTCACCATCAAGTATCTGCTTCTTCTGACGAAGGCGGACAATCAGGGGGAAGGGGGGATTTTCGCCCTTTATTCGCTCCTGCGTCATCAGACGGCCAAGTTGAGTAAACGGGCGGTGACGGTTTTGGGCATTATTGCCTTGTTCGGCGCCGCCTTGCTATATGGCGATGGCATTATCACTCCAGCCATTTCTGTGCTCGCCGCGGTGGAGTTGTCTGGAGATTTGTTTCCAGGCATGCCGCCTTGGGGTATTCCTGTCATCGCCTCACTGATTGTTCTCGCATTGTTCATGATTCAGAAGCATGGCACGGCACGCATTGGAGTGAGTTTCGGACCCATCATGGTCTTGTGGTTCATTACTCTCGCAGTCATGGGCCTGATTCATTTGTCCGACGATTGGAGTATCCTGCGTGCGTTTTCGCCCCATTATGGGGTTACTTTTTTGATTCACGAGGGAATCGGTTCACTCCACATCATGGGCACGATTCTTTTGTGTGTGACGGGATGCGAGGCCCTGTATGCGGACATCGGTCACTTCGGGCGCAAGGCCATGAATAGATCCTGGTTTTTTGCCGCGTATCCCGCGTTGGTCTTGAACTACTTGGGCCAGGGGGCTCTTTTGCTGAATGACCCAAGTGCGTCGGTACATCCTTTCCGACATATGATTCCGGATGGTTGGCTTGTTCCGGTGAGTCTTCTGGCGGTACTTGCCACCATCATTGCTTCGCAGGCCATGATTACGGGGGTTTTCTCTCTGACCCAACAAGCAGTGCAACTGGGCTTTGTGCCGCGATTGAAGATCATTCACACCTCCCCCGACATGCGCGGTCAAATCTACATGCCGCAGATCAATTTCTTGCTCTGTGCCGCCTGCATTACGCTCATTTTAAGCTTCAAGAGCTCGAGCGCTCTGGCTTCAGCCTACGGACTTTCTGTTTCATCGGACATGCTCATCAGCAGCATCCTGTTGTTCATGGTGATGAAAAGAGTCTGGAACTGGCCAACATGGAAAGCAGCTTTGCCCGTCTCGTTGTTTCTCATTCTTGAGAGCGGTTATTGGCTGGGAAGTATGGCCAAACTTTTCCACGGTGCCTGGATTCCGATGGTCATTACCCTTGTGCTCTGGACGATCATGAAAACATGGCGGGATGGTCGTGCTATACTCATCAAACGGTTTGTGCGCAGCCTGGTGCCCGCCACCCATCTCGTCGATGAGCTGAAGAATAATCGCATCATTCGGGTCCCTGGTATCGGGGTGTTCATGTCGTCTTCTGGTGATGGCTTGCCGCTTGTTTTGCTCCACCATCTCAAGCACAACAAAGTGTTGCATCAGACCGCGGTGCTTCTCACCATTAAGTTTGAAGAAGAACCTTATGTTCCAGAAAACGAACGCTTGGAGGTCATTGAGCTGCATGAGTCCTTCTTCCGAGTGATCTTGCATTACGGGTTTGCTGAATCTGCTGAAGTGATGCGGGATCTTTCCCGAGCGTTGAAGGAGCGTGGCATTACGAAACAGGGCGACATGAGCATTTATCAGAGTCGCGAACTCCTCCTCACCGATGGCAAAGGCAAGATGGCGACGTGGCGCAAAAAGCTCTTTGTGCTGCTCTCCCGTATGGCTCGCCCTGCAACAGGCTACTTTGAACTACCTTCGCGTCAGGTCATCGAGTTGGGCATCCAGATGGAACTCTAGAGATTTACTAAAAGCCTTCAAAAAGCTGACGGCATTTTTTTGCTATGGGTGAATGATGACCTTGGTGCCTTTATTTGCAAAACTGAAGAGAGTCGTCAAATCTGCGCTACGAAGACTGATGCAACCCCATGTCAGGTTTTGAGGTCCATCACCCCAGTTGCTGGCCCAACCATGAATTCCGATTCCGCCGCCAAGGCTGGTTTTGTCTGAGGGCATCTGGTTCTTAGCATTGGCCATGACAATGGCATCGCATTCTTGCTGCGTGATGCGTTTTTCCATTAAGGCACTACGAGCATCCGCCGTGTTGGGATAATTAAGTCTGATCCACGCGCTGCCGAGATACTGACCATATTCGCCGTCGAATGGGCCTTCTGCCTTTTGAATGACGCGATATTCCCCTTCGGGGGTACAATTATCCCCGTTGGTTGTTTTCTTACCAAGCGGGACTTGTCCGAGCGCGATAGGGAGAGTCTTCACGATTTTTCCATTGCTGCAAAGATGTATCTGGTAGTCGTGCTTGATGGCAATGATGATGGCAGGATCATGGCTGGGAACAGCCAAGCGACGATGAGCACGAATGAAGCTGGAAGGAGTTTCAGTGACTTCTTCTATGGATGGAAATGATGTCGATGTGGACACGGCGTTGTTATGGCTGCGGTGGATCTCCAATGAGAGTTGCGTGGCGCCCTCGGCCCCCGCCGCAATCTCACCCACCTGCTGTCGCCGTTTCAAGGTATCACCTAGCTTCAGCTTGATATTCGCAAGTCCCCCACAAACAGACCAGACGCACATTGGTTGTCCATTTTCGAGAAAACGATGTTCTATGACTAGACCTTGACCACGCGGTGTTGAGTGCAAGTCGATGATCGTGCCAGCAGCTATTGCGAACACGGGTTGACCTCGGTCGGTTGAGCTTCCACCATTGCCTTTCCACGCTTCTCTGGTGGGTACTAATGGCCCTACCGTCTCACTGTGTACGATCGTCGCTCGCCAGCCATGGTATTTCTTCCCAGTGACCTTGCTGCTGTAGGATCCGGCACCCTCAAGGTTCCCGACAGGGAAATCAAATCCGTCCGCTAATGAAACATCGAGCAATTGATTGATAAGCGACGGCGTGGTGGGAGCTTGCTGTGCAGGCAGCGTTGTTCCCGCAGTGAATGCGAGCAGGGTGACAAGGATCGAAATTAATCGGAGACAAACCATGCTGTGAATCGTCAAGCATCATGATCTGCTACTATTGGTGCGGCAAGATATTTGGCGGGAATCGAGTGAGAAATTAGAATTTCCCATACCAAAAACCCCCTCTAATCCGTCCAAGATGATGCGGGGTAACTGCCTAATATCTTGATGGTGTCGCCGTCCTTGGCTACTTGATCCAGCGCTTCCTTCATATTGGAATCA
>VFKY01000271.1 GCA_009885275.1 Verrucomicrobiota bacterium
CAATTAAATAGACAGTGTCACCGTGAGTGATCGCATAGGTGCTGGCGTATGCTTAAAGCACATATCGTATCGAAAAATTGCTGGATTGGAGTTTATAGAAAACTTAAAATCACTGCCCTTGTCGATTAAACACTGGCACATAGAATCTTTCATTCCGGCGCAGTTTTGAGTCATGGGTTTTATTAGTGACCGGGGTCATGAATTCATTTATGCCCTGCTTTGCTCTGTTACAAAAATGACACAACATTGAAAATAGGAGCACTTTTTAGACGTGAGAAGCATGTATGTGACGCAACCGTGACAATACGTGGCTTGAGCCATTCGCAGGCTAGGCGAGGTAAGTGAGGTGTAAAATTCCTCAGTTTTGATGATTCAATTATCAGCCAGTCACGATCTGTTACGACAGCGGTCCAACATCTCACACAGTAAAAATATGTGGGTGTATGGATTGTTCTTGTTTGGCGGATTCTTTTACGCAGTAACAATTTTCGCAGCGACCGATGATCAGTCGCAAGATCAAAATCAAAGCACTCAGACGTCATCGACGGCTCCAAGCACGTCAGAAACCACGATGGTGAAGTTTTATATTAAAGAGTATCGTGTGGAAGGCGCACATCAGTTGAAGCCGTTGGACATTGAAAAATCGGTATACCCCTTTCTGGGACCAGAGCGCACTTCTGAGGATGTTGAGAAGGCGCGTGCGGCGTTGGAGCAGGCCTTTAAAGACAAGGGGTTTCAGACGGTGACCGTCGAGATTCCCTCGCAATCCGGGAGACGGGGAGTGGTGATATTGAAGGTGGTAGAAAATACCGTGGGGCGATTGCGGGTTAAGGGGTCGCGCTATTTTCTACCGAGCGACATTAAGAGGAAAGCGCCATCGATTCAGGAAGGGAAAGTACCTGATTTCAATGAGGTTTCCAAAGATATCATTGCTCTAAACCAGCATCCTGATTTGCGCGTGACACCTGTTTTGCGGGCCGGTGTGGAGCCTGGAACCGTGGATATTGATTTGAATGTGGCAGACAAGATGCCGCTGCATGGGAGCATTGAAATAAATAATCGCTACAGTGTGGATACGACTGAGTTGCGGGTGAACGGTTCCATTAGTTACAACAACCTATGGCAATTGGGACACACGGCGGGATTTAGTTTTCAAATCGCACCCGAGCGACTGGAGGATGCTGAAGTTTTTTCTGCTTACTATTCGGCACGGATTCCCGGTGTTGATGGGTTGAATCTGATGTTGCAGGCGACTAAGCAGAACAGTGATGTCTCGACACTTGGTGGCGCAGCGGTGGCTGGTAAGGGCGAGGTCATAGGTGCGCGAGCAATGATTGCCCTGCCTTCTGGCAAGAGCTTTTATCAATCATTGACCTTGGGATTTGATTACAAGCGCTTCGATGAAAACGTTCTGTTTGGAGGGGAAGAAATCTCCACCCCGATCGCCTATTATCCTTTGAGCGCATTTTATGGTGCAACCTGGACGGGGAAGAAGGGGTTCACGGAATTTAATACGGGGGTGACTTTTCATTTGCGAGGCATGGGGAGTGACACCGTGGAGTTTGATAACAAGCGGTACAACGCGGATGGGGCGTTTATTTATTTAAAGGGTGACATCTCTCACACGCATGATTTACCGGGAGGGTTTCAAGTGTTTGCCAAGACGCAGGGGCAGATTGCGGGTCAACCTTTAATCAACAGCGAGCAGATTGCTGCCGGGGGATTGAGTACAGTGCGAGGCTATCTGGAGGCGACATCACTGGGGGACAACGGATTGTTCGGTACGGTCGAGTTGCGGAGTCCTTCGCTTCTGTTTGGAGCAAAGGACAAGGATGCGAATGAGTGGCGTGTGTATGCATTTTTAGAGGGGGGCTATGTCACCCTGAACGATCCACTGCCGGATCAAGTGGATCGCTTTGAACTGGCGAGCATTGGGGTGGGGAGTCGCCTCAAAATATGGAATCATCTGAATGGTTCCGTTGATCTTGGGTTTCCGATGATTTCACAAGGAACCACGCTGGAGAACGATCTTTTGGTCACCTTCCGGTTGTGGGCCGACTTTTAGTAATGACGGACATTTTAATACTTAAAAACAAGCAAAGCATGCGAACAAAAACAAGACTAACAACATTAACACATCTTGCGCCTTTGGTACTGGGTTGGGTGGTTCTTTTGTCTGCTTCCGCTCAGGCGTGGTGGAATCCTGAATGGACGATTCGCAAGAAAATCACGCTGGACACGACAGCGGCAGGCATCACGGATCCGATTGGAACGACGGCGATACTTTTACGATTGCATGAAGGTAACTTTCAGTTTGCGGGATCAAAAGAGGATGGCAGTGATATTCGATTTGTAGCAGCGGATGAGAAGACCGTGCTCAAGCACCATATCGAGAAATTCGACTCTGTTCTCTATGAAGCCTTTGTCTGGGTGCAAGTGCCGGATTTGAAGCCCTCGGCGCAAAATGCGATCTGGCTGTATTACGGCAATGTTGGAGAGAGTGTGCCACGTGGCGACGATGCCAAGGGTACGTATGATTCTGATACCACCCTCGTCTATCATTTCACCGAGAGTGGTGTGGCCCCAGCAGATGCCAGCGGCAATGGTAACAATGGTGAGAAAACCGGCATTCCTGCCAATGGAGCACAGATTGGTGGTGGGTTGAGATTGACGGGGCAGAACAGTGTGGTCGTTCCTGTTAGTCCAACATTGGCATGGAGCGCGGGAGGAAGCGTGACCTTGTCAACATGGCTCAAGCCCGCGTCGTTACAGCCGAATGCGGTGATTTTCAGTCGCCGTGAAGGTGAAAATTCGCTTGTGATTGGTTCGGACAACGGCGTGCCTTTTGTGGAAGTCAAGACCGCGGGCGCAGTGCAAAAAAGTGCCGCAGGCGCTCCGCTCGCGGTCAATATTTGGAAACATCTTGCCATGGTGGCTAATGCCTCGCAGATAACATTGTATGTTGATGGAGAAACCTACGCGACACTCCCCGTAGGGCTTCCCGCGCTTAACAGTCCATTTTTGATCGGCAAGGATGCCGCAGATGCGCAGGGACTTGGTTTTACCGGTGAGCTCGATGAGTTGCAGTTGTCGAAAGTGGCTCGTCCTGTGGGATTCCTCAAGGTGGCGGCCATGGGTCAGGGCGGTGGAGACAAGACAGCGAAGCTCGTGGTGGAAGGTCAGGAAGAGATGGAGGAGGCGGGCGCAGGTGGTCATCTCGCCGAACATTTGTCGTTGATAACGGACATCTCAAAATCACTGACGTTTGACGGATGGGTGGTCATTGTCTTGTGCGCCATTCTTGCAGTGGTTGGTTGGGGTGTGAGCATCGCCAAGTTTATTTATTTGAACCGGATTCAGAAGGCGACCAACGCATTCATGAAGAAGTGGGATGAGCTTTCTAGTGACCTCTCTATTCTGGATCACGGTGATGAGGAAAACGTCAAAAGCATGGGAGGGCAGGCTAATCCCAAACTTCAACGCTTGCTGAATCAATCTCCTTTGTATCATATCTATAAGATAGGTTCTTCGGAAATTCAGCATCGGTTGTTGAATGTAAGGCATGAGTTTCAGGGGTTATCGGGTCGTTCGATCCAAGCCATCAAAGCTACTTTGGATAGTGGTCTGGTGCGTGAGGTGCAAAAGCTTAATTCGAGCTTGGTCTTCCTTACCATCGGTATCGCAGGCGGCCCTTATCTTGGCCTGCTCGGTACGGTTATCGGAGTAATGATCACCTTCGCGGTCATCGCGAAATCCGGGGAAGTGGAGGTGAACTCCATTGCTCCCGGTATTGCTGGAGCGTTGCTGGCCACCGTGGCTGGACTGGTCGTCGCTATTCCCGCGCTATTTGCCTACAGCTACATCAGTTCCCGCATCAAGGACGCGGTGAGCGACATGCAGATATTCATTGACGAATTCATCGCAAAAATTGCCGAAGCCTATCCCTCGGAGAGTGAGTAAACCTGTTCGCACACCCCATCTAATCTATGCAAGTTGACTCTGGAAAATCCTACGACGATATCAACGTCACGCCGATGGTGGACCTTTATCTGGTGCTGCTGTTGATCTTCATTATCATGACGACAGCGGGTGTGCAGGGGACCAAGGTCAATCTGCCGAAGGCCAGTGCCGCGTCGAAGATGGACGCGCCCAAGAGTCAGGCCATCACCGTCAACAATGAGGGGAAAGTTTTCCTCAACACCGTGCCGGTGAGCTTGGCGGATTTGGAGCAGCGTCTGGCCCAGGTCAAAGCAAAGACCCCTGAGTTTCCTGTCGTCGTCCGGGGCGACAGCCTGACGCAATATCAAGGGGTGATGGATGTCCTCGATGTCCTTGGTCGTCTGGGTATTTCTCAAGTGGGACTGGCTACGCAACGTGCAAAATAACCATTCATTAATTATGAATAATTCACCAGAACTCGAAGATGAAGATGTGAATCCTATCGCAAAAGCGATACTGGAAAAACGAGTGATTAAGAACTCGGCTCCTCGAAAATTAAAAAAAATTGAAGGGACAGACGAGGCTGCTATTCAACGTCAATCTTCAACGCAGGCCGCTAAACCTCGTAGAGAATACCTTCAGAATATCGCTCAGGTTAAAATGAAGGCAGAGTGGCAAGACACCAAGAGCGCTGGCCCTAAAAAAATCCAATGGGAGGCTGAGGAAGACGAAACTTTTTTACAACGAAATCGCACAAAACTTATTGTTGGAACTATTGCCCTGATCGGTGGAGGTTTTCTGGCAACACAGATCCTTTCCGGGAAAAGCGCGCCGCCTTCCCGTCCGGCACCAGAGAGAATGTTGAGTATTCAATTGCCGCCACCCCCGCCGCCACCGCCGCCGCCGCCGCCGCCACCAAGAGTCATTGAGCCACCGAAAGAGATGGAACAAAAAATGGTGGAACAGACTCC
>VFKY01000352.1 GCA_009885275.1 Verrucomicrobiota bacterium
GGAAACTTCGAAAAATCCGGCTCACGCTTTTCCACAAACGCATTCCGCCCTTCCTTCCCCTCTTCACTCATGTAGTAAAGCAACGTGGCGTTGCCTGCGAGATCGAGCAACCCCATCTGCCCATCGCAATCGGCATTGAGCGCGGACTTGAGACAGCGCAGCGCCATCGGCGAATGCTTCATGATTTCCCGCGCCCATTGCACGGTTTCAGTTTCAAGTTGATCGAGTGGCACCACTGCATTCACCAGTCCCATGTCGAGCGCCTGTTGCGCATCGTATTGCCGACAGAGATACCAGATCTCCCTCGCCTTCTTCTGTCCCACAATGCGGGCGAGATAACTGGAACCGAGTCCACCATCGAAGGAACCGACCTTGGGGCCTGTTTGACCGAAACGGGCGTTGTCCGCTGCGATACTGAGATCACACACGACATGCAACACATGGCCGCCGCCGATGGCGTAACCAGCCACCATGGCGATGACCGGCTTGGGGATGCTGCGGATCTTCTTTTGGAGATCGAGGACGTTCAAGCGGGGCACACCATCGGCTCCGATGTAACCGGCATGACCGCGTACTTTTTGATCGCCCCCCGAGCAAAAGGCAAGTGGTCCCTCGCCGGTAAGGATAATGACACCGATACTGGGATCTTCGTGCGCGATGTCGAAGGCTTGCAGCATCTCCTGCACCGTGAGCGGACGAAAGGCATTGCGCACTTCGGGGCGGTTGATCGTGATTTTGGCTATGCCATCGCTGGTCTTTTCCAGTTTGATGTCGGTAAAATCTTTAATAGGGGTCCACATGGGTCGGGTCGTTAGTCGTTGTTTTTAATCATACGAAATGGATTCAAACACGGAACCGCCAAGAAGACGGTCACCGTCATAAAGCGCACAGATTTGTCCCGGGGTCAAAGCCCGCTGCGGTTCTTTGTATTCCAACTCCGCCGCCCAGCCATCTTCACGCTGGAAAGGGATGAAGGTGGCGTCGCCTGCCTGACAACGATAGCGCGGCTGCGCTTGCAGCGAAAGCGGTTGGGTCAGATCGGGTCCAGTGGTGGAAATGTTGGTGAGAATGGCTCGCTTCGCCCAGAGCAATGGCGTATCCGGATTTTCAATAGCCACCACCAGTTCATTCGTGGCCTGACGCTTGGCCACCACGACATAGGCTTTTTTGAATAGGTTGGAAGCCACACCCAGACCTTTGCGTTGTCCCAACGTGTAAAGATGCAGACCACGATGCTCACCGAGCACCTTGCCTTCGAGACTCACGATGTCGCCGGGTTTGTCATCGACAAAGGTGCGAAGAAAATCCTCCATCTTCACCTCACCAATGAAACAGATGCCCTGACTGTCTTTCTTCTCCGCCGTCTTCAAACCCAAACGCTGCGCTTCCTCCCGCACCTGCGGTTTGGGGAGATGACCGATCGGAAAACGCGCAATCTTGACCTGCTCCGGCCGCATCATCGCGAGGAAATAGGTCTGATCCTTATTGGTGTCCACGCCACGAAGAATAGCCCCTTCATCCGTCATCCCTCCGATTTCCCCTTTCCGCGCATAGTGCCCGGTGGCGATGGCATCGAAGCCATGATCTTTCGCCCATTCCCAGAGCACACCGAACTTCATCTCGCGATTGCACATGACATCGGGATTGGGCGTGATGCCCTGCTGATAGCCTTCAAGGAGATATTTCACCACCTTCTCGCGATATTCCTTCATGAGATTCACCACGTGGAACTCAATCTTGAGCTGATCGGCCACGGCACGGGCATCTTCGATATCTTCCTGCCAGGGACAGTGACCAATGATGTTCTCCTCGTTGATCCAGTTCTTCATGTAGGCGCCGACCACCTCATGCCCGTCGCGAACCAGCAGTGCCGTGGCGACACTGCTGTCCACTCCCCCGGACATAGCGGCTAAAA
>VFKY01000122.1 GCA_009885275.1 Verrucomicrobiota bacterium
ATAACTGGGAGGATCGAGAATGATGACGTCGTATTGGCGTTCCCGCCGGATTTCACGCTTCACAAAATCGAGCGCATCATCGAGCATCCAGCGCACGGAGCCTTCGCTCAGAGCTGCGGTGTTGAGTTCCGTGTTTTCGCGAGTCCAGTCGAGCGAAGGGCGTGAGGCATCGACATGAGTGACCTCGGCACCACTGGCGGCACCGAATAGCGATGCGATACCGGTGTAACCGAAGAGATTGAGCATCTTTGGTTTTGTTTGTGGGAGAGATTTAAGGTGTGATTGGAGCCATTCCCATTGGGGCACCATCTCAGGAAATGCGCCGACGTGTCGGGAACCGGGAGTGAGTCGAAGACGAAACTTCAAGCCATGAAGAGACATGATCCATGAATGCTCCGTGCTACCGATCGTGACACCAGTCTTGGGATCGAGTTTGTTGCAGGCCGCACTCCACGCATTTTCAGTGAGTGATGGTTTCCACCAGGCCTTGGGTTCATCGCGTACGATGATTTTACTGGCGAAACGCTCCAACTTCAGTCCGTTGCCGGTGTCGAGCAATTCATAGTCCGGCCAGTCGGGCGTGAGAAGTTTGAGGGAAGGTAAGGCCATGAAGCATTAAATGAGTCGTGCTCTCGCAAATTTCAAAAACACACTCCTTCCATTTACCGAATCTTCTGATCCGGCAACTCCTTCTTCACTCCTTCATCAAGAGGCATTTTGTCTTCTTTGAGATCAGCCTCATCCATCAGTACCGCTAGGTTGACCTGAAGTTCGCGTCTGATGGCGTCTAGTTTCGGGTCGTTGATGAGGTTGTGCAATTCACTCGGATCATTCTTCAAATCATAGAGTTCCGCTAAGTGACGATCCGCTTCACCATCGCCATGCGGATAGTGAATATACTTCCATTCATTGGTGCGGACCCCGCGAACATTCGGCGTGTAGGGGAACTGTTTTTCGTAATTGTATTCGTAAAACCAAGCTTTACGCCAGTCTGTATCACCTTCCTGTACAAGCTTGACCCATGACTTGCCATTGGCATCAGCCAGAGGCTCAGCAGCACATAAACTAAGTAGACTCGGGGCGAGATCGAGTGTGAGCACTTGCTCGGTAATGATCTTGGGTTTGTCTGTCGGTGTAAGTTTAGGATAGCGCACGATGATGGGAATGCGGATGCTGGCATCATTCATGGCGCGCTTGTCCACCATGCCATTTTCTCCGTTGAGTAATCCATTGTCACCCATGAAAACGATGATGGTGTTATCGAGTTGACCGCTCTCCTCGAGTTGTTTTGTAATCGCGGCGACGCTGTCATCTAAGCTCAGTATGACACCCCAGTAGCCGTGGATCATGTTCTCGAAATCTTTGACCGCTTCGGGCTTGTCATTGGGAAATTCTTTACGCCATTCAAAGAGCGGACCGTAGATGCCATGCCAAGTGTAAAGGCGGTCTTTATACCATTGCGGTTTATCATCGAGCATAAAAGCACTCTTCGGGTAAGGGACGCGGATATCGTCAAAGGTATGCGCATATTTTTCCTCTGGCGTGTAAAAACTGTGCGGCGCCTTTTGTCCAAGTGTAAGGAACCACGGTTTATCGTGGGGACGTTTCAGCCAGTCGGTGGCTAACTTTGTGGCAACGGTCGTGTAGTAACCTGGAAGAACTTTACGCTCGCCGTCGACATTGAATTCCGTATCAAAATATTTGCCCTGTCCTTTGTGTGAGACCCAGTAATCAAAGTCGGGACGTTTCTCATCATTATCTTCGCCCATGTGCCACTTGCCGATATAAGCGGTTTCGTAGCCCGCTTTTTTTAGGTTCTTTGGTAGATTAGGTATTTGAGAAGGAAATTCGGTGAAATTGTTCACCACGCCGTGTTTATGAGCATACTGACCACTGAGAATCGATGCGCGACTGGGAGAACAGAGGGAAGTGGTGCAAAAAGCATTTTTGAAATGCACGCCTTCATGAGCAAGACGGTCGATATTTGGGGTCTTCAAATGAGGATGCCCTGAGCAACCCAGGTGATCCCAGCGTAAGTCATCACAGAGAATGATCAGAACATTGGGCTGAGTTGATTGGGCTATAGCTTTTCCGCTCAAGATGAGCAATGCCAATGCGGTATATTGAACGAGTAATTTCATAAAAGAGGGAGCATGAGAACACCTTTAAACGATAAGGTCACGTTGATCTTTTCATCACAAGACAAAAAAGCGGTGACGCCGCCTTTGATGATGATAGAAGTCTGTCTATGAGAGGTGAAAAAATTGTCTGTGGCTGGGCGCAAACCCATGAATTGAATCGTACCTACCATGATAGTCAATGGGGGATGCCGGTGCATGATGATACGAAGCTCTTTGAGTTTCTTGTCCTTGAAGGAGCACAAGCAGGCTTGAGTTGGTTGACGATCTTAAAAAAACAGGAGAACTATCGCCGCGCTTTTGATAACTACGATGTGACCAAAATCTCTCGTTATGGAGATCGCAAGATCGCGTCACTGCTTGCCGATGAAGGCATCGTCAGGAATCGACTCAAGGTGGCCTCGGTGGTGACGAATGCGAAAGCCTTCCTTGCCGTGCAGAAGGAATTTGGGAGTTTTGATCGCTACATTTGGCAATTCGTCGGCGGTAAACCTATCGTCAATCAGTGGAGAACCATGAGTGAACTTCCAGCAAAAACATCCGTGAGCGACGCCATGAGTAAGGACTTATTGAAGCGCGGATTCAAGTTTGTCGGCTCTACCATTTGCTATTCCTTTATGCAGGCAATGGGCTTAGTCGATGATCACACCACGGATTGTTGGCGGAAGAAGGTTATTAAGAAGGGATAAGGGATAAGGGATAAGTGGTAAGGGATAAGGGATGAGGGACGAGGGGGGAAGATGAAGATGAAGACTAAGGAAGGATGAGGGATGAAGG
>VFKY01000349.1 GCA_009885275.1 Verrucomicrobiota bacterium
CAACAAGCTGATAGGCCGCGGACCAATCAGGAAGTGGCAGGTTACCCCGCCTTTAGTCTTACGACCACATGAGGTATTAATCCAAGTTTCCCTGGGCTATCCCTCTCTTCCCGGCATGTATCCACGTGTTACGCACCCGTTCGCCACTAAATAATTCAGTATTGCTACCAAATTATTCCGTTCGACTTGCATGTCTTATCCACGCCGCCAGCGTTCGTTCTGAGCCAGAATCAAACTCTCCGAATATTTTTTGTTTCTCGAATGAACGAGAAACTGAAATGACTGGTTACCATTACTAATAACCTGCGCGCATTATATCGCGCGCAGCGCACAACTTAACTTTTTACTTATTTTTTGATCAAACAATAAAACTCATGTGAGCTTATGTTTGAATTATGTTGCCAAAGATCGGATCTGATTTGCAGATATCACGCAACAATTTCTCGCTTCGTGGTATTGTTCTCAGCCCCACGTTTTCGGTGAGGGAGTAGATATTAGGTCATCTTCCGGAATCGTCAACAACTTAGGCGTCTTTTTTTGAAAAAAGTTTTCAGTTACCCATCATTTAAAAACTATAATCATTTTGTTTTAGTGGTTATACAACTCTCGCTTATCCAAATTCGCGGCTTGGGCATAGTTTATCGTATTTTCCATGCGCCTCTTTACCTGGGCTCGGGCTCGTTTTAGTAATCGCTTACATAAAAACATGTTTTTGCGCGTAGTTGCAAATTCTATCTTGCGCTTAAATCTAACTCTCGCTCTAACCAAACAACTCGGCGATGGGTTGTCCCTTGTCTGCAATCGTAAAGGGACGCTTACTGGGTGAATAGAGAACCTGATCAAGCGGCAGGCCAAGGGCGTATGCTATCGTAGCGTTGAATGCAGGGACGTCCACCTTGCCCTCTATCACATCAAAACCTTTCTCGTCTTTTTTTCCATAAGCTTGTCCGCCGCGAATGCCTCCGCCAGCCATCAAACAAGTAAACGCTTTGGGATGATGATCACGTCCATCGTTCTGATTAATCTCTGGTGTCCGACCAAACTCCGTAGCCAATACCACAAGTGTCTCATTGAGTAATCCGCGCGCTTCAAGATCTTGAAGCAGCGTGCCTAAAGCACTATCAAGCTCATCACACAATTCTGGCACTCTAATAAAATTCGCGTTGTGCGTATCCCAGCTCCCGAAGGAGACCTCCACATGCCGCACTCCATGTTCCACGAGACGACGCGCTAACAAGCACCCCTGACCAAATGCTTCGCGGCCGTATCGATCACGCAATTGATCAGGTTCTGCGGTTAGATCAAACGCCTTTAGTTCTGCGCTACGCATCATGCTTACGGCATCATCATACATGTCAGAATACGCTCTCACATTCTTAACGTTGTATTTGGCAGCAAAACCGGTGTCGAGCTTCTGTGCCAAATCAAGCCGATTACTAAAGCGATCTTCGGTATCAAACCATGAGTTCATCTTACTATTAGCCACACCACTATCGGGTGTGTTGATCATAAGCGGTGAATACTTGGCTTCAAAGAATCCAGCTCCGGGATGACGGCTATCGTTTCCGATCATCACGCTGCCGGGCAAAGTCGGATTGCCGCGCTCTTGAAACTTCTGCAACCATGCGCCCATCGCGGGATGTCTAATTGAACTGCGCAACGTATAGCTCGTGTGCATATAGTATTGACCCTGCTCATGGGCACCCTGCGTAGAGGCCATCGAGTTAATCAATGCCACCTTGTTCATTTGCTTGGCCATCAGCGGCAGACTCGAACTTATACGGATGCCATCGGCATTCGTTTTGATCGCCTCGGTCTCGCCACAGACCTCCTTGTTCTCAGGCCTCGGATCAAAGGTGTCCAGATGGCTCATGCCACCCGTCATGTATAAGTAGATGACATTGCGAGCTGTTGCGACCTGCTTGAGCACAGAAGTACCCTGACCGGCCACCGCCAATGCTTTGCCTTGCATTTGATTGAGCAAGCTCACACCTAGAAAAGTCTTGGCGGCTCCGCTGACAAACTGACGCCGCGTGGGTGAGTCACAGGATTGAAGGAGTGTTTTCATCTTATGGATAAGGTTAGACAGGTTTATTGAATAAAAAGGAACTGGCGGGTATTGAGTAGGGTCCAAAGCACATCACCGCGTCCTTCGGTCTTGCTGGTTTCCATTACTGGACGCAGCATCGCCTTTTCTTCATCCGTGGCGCTGCGGCTCAGGGTGCTCAAATAGATGGTGTCGATCATCTCATCGATCGATTGCGCCTTCTTCAATTCGCGGCTCACGAGAGAATAAGGGTTGGTCAGATTGCGGAAAAGGGATCCATTCATCATCGTCAGCGCCTGCATCACTGAGGCCTCTTTGTTCGAGTTTTCCACAAGTTCACGATCGCTCTGTCCATAGACGCGGAGGAAATGACCATTGGGCGCTGGGTTCTTCAAATCAGCAGCACGCGTAAAATATTTATCGCTGTAATCCGAAAATTTCTGATAGGCCGCTTTATTTTCAGCAGTCACCACCTCGAATTTTTTCATCTCCTGTTCACGCGCTTCTGTCTGAGCTTTATTAAATATCTCACGCTGCTGCTGACGCACCATGCCAACCGCCTCATCATAGGATGGAGTCTTACCAAAACGCTTCACGACCTCCGATACTTGAGAGACAAACTCCTTGTTCGTCTCTTTAATCACCTCCTCGGGATTAGTCGCAATCTTTTCAACATATTTACGAAGCCCATTCCCACAGACATAGCTTTCGACTTCTTCATAAATTCTCGCACGTTGATTCTTTGCCGCCAACTTTGCCTCTCTTGCGACAGCCTCATCCTTATTATCTTTAAGTGCCGCCGTCTTCGCCTGAACATCCTTTAAGAGCTCTTTCTGATAACCGGCCACATGGCGGGCTCCATCGATGATTTCCTCAGGGCTCAACACATTGATGGTGCGATCCATCCACTCGACCTTGGTCAGCAATTGCTGTGTCTCCAGCTTCGTGGCGGCACTTGGCTCATCTGGATTATCCTTACCCAAAGCGACGATAGAATCCCAAATCTGCTCAGCACTCATGCGACGGAGCAACGGTCCTGGAAAATAGTAAAACGCACCAAGCTCCACATCTTGCGTGAAGGATTCGCGCTGATACGTTTTTGAATTAAACAAAACGCGAAGGTAAGCCTTCATGTCGTAGTTTACATCCTTCATCGTCTTCTCTAAAAACTCCATCAAGGCAGGATTGCTCGGCACCGTAGAATCGGTGATCTCATCCACTGGGTCGATCACCCCCATGCCCATGACTTTCTTCCAGAGGCGGTTTGCGGCCACCACAGTAAAACGAGGATTATTCTTGGAAGTTATCCATTGGGCATAAGGGATGACCGGAGCTTCGTCGTCCTTGGCGATCTTGCCGTCCTTGGAAAATGAAGCGGGGATCACCGGGGCAACTACAGCTAAGGGAGCGGAATCCTTATATTGGTAGTCCTGAGGCAGTTTCAGGGTTTTATCGAGGGCAAAAACATGATTGAATCGCAGTTGAAAGAGGATTTCATTGAGTGCCTTGCCGATGTCTTTCTTTTCATCAGGTGACACCCCAGCCTTTGTCATCGCCTTTAGAACGTCTGGCTGGCTGGCCAAATTATTAGTGCCGGTCATGCCATAGCTGTGTGCCGCGATTTCGTAATAGTCTTTTTGCGTCCACTTATCGAAGGGATGATTATGGCACTGCGCACACACCATTTGGGTACCAAGAAAGACCTGCATCGTCACCGCCATATTATCGAGCGGCATGTTGTAGTCCCTCATGTAGAATCCCATCGCCCCATCTTCATAACTCGCCCCATCCGCTGTCAGCATCTCACGCACCATTTGATCATAGGGCTTATTGTCATGCAGCGACTGCTTAAGCCATTGTATATAGGCAGCGCCGGCAGCAGCGCCCTGACCACCAGGGAGAATGCCATTTTTCACGCGTAGCACATCCGCCCAGTAGTTGAAAAAGTTCTGCGCATACCCA
>VFKY01000115.1 GCA_009885275.1 Verrucomicrobiota bacterium
CTCATGCTGAAATCACAGACGACAGGCGCAACGGACTTTGCAATGTCTGAGGTGGAAGTTTATTCGGGAGATAAGAATGTCGCCCGCGGGGCCCCTGTTACCTCCTCTGGTGATCCTCATCGTAATCCGCCGCGTCCGCTTTCTGATCTTACAGATGGTTCCGCTAGTTATGGTCGCCTCATGGAGTTGCCAGTCTGGATTGATCATTGGGAGAAGAGGCAGCATCTACAAAATGAACTGGCAGCGATGACTACCGAAGCAATCTCCTTGCGTGAAAAAGCGTGGCGACGCGCCCTGGGTTTACTTGCCATTGGTGTCGCAATCGTGGTGGTGCTTTTAGTTTTGTTGTTTGTCCGCAGTCGACGTCGCCATGCGCTGGATCAGGAAAAATTCCGCAATCAACTTGCCCGCGACATGCATGATGAGATCGGAAGTAACCTTGCTGGCATCTCGGTGATTAGTGAACTTGCAGCGCATGAATCCACTGGTGAGCGCGACGACTGGAACGAAATAAATCGCATTGCCCGCGAGACGACCGATGCGATGCGCGAGGTGCTTTGGCTGGTTGGTGCGCGACAAGAGATGGGTATTGATCTCATGGAGCATTTAAAATTGGCCGCAGCCCGATTGCTGCCCAATAGGGAAGTGATCTGGTCACAAGCTCTGCCCGATCTCCCGGCAAAATGGCCCATGGAGTCACGACGTCAGGTGTTCTTGTTCTTTAAAGAAGCCGTCACAAATATTGCGCGCCATGCCAAAGCTACAAAAGTCGAGCTTTCCACAAGCATTCATGAAGGCCTCCTTGAACTTATCATTCATGACAATGGGCGCGGTTTTGATTTGGAGGCTCCGACACACGGCATGGGATTGGCAAGTCTTCGTGAACGTGCAAAAACTATGAATGGCACTATGCTGATCGAGTCCTCTCACGAGCAAGGCACCACCATCACCCTTCGCATTCCGCTGTTATCTTAGTTTCTCCTTTCATCACGCATGTCTTACGTTTGGATCATCGAAGATAACGCCGCTTTTCGCACGGGTACCGAGCGTGCTTTGAAAGCAGCGCCTCACCGGCATGAGGTGCGAGCTTTTGAGAACTGCGAGGACGCGATAACTGTCCTTAAGAGTGATGAGCCACCACAGGTCATTCTGCTCGATGTCGGCCTGCCCGGCATGGATGGTATCGAGGGCATTGCGCATCTTAAAAGCTGTGCGCCGGTCGCCAGCATTCTCATTCTCACGGTCTTCGAGGATGATGATAAAATCTTCCGCGCTATTTGCGCCGGCGCTTCGGGTTATCTTTTAAAATCGGAGCCTATGGCTCAGGTTCTCATTGCCATTGATCAAGCCATTGCTGGCGGTTCGCCCATGAATCCACGCATCGCCACGCGGGTGCTTGCCATGTTTGCTAAACTGGCGCCCGCTAAAAAAGACTATGGCCTTAACGAACGTGAGCAGTCGGTGCTTAAATGCATGGTTGCCGGTATGGCTCGCAAACAGATTGCTGACGCCACCAATTTGAATCCACATACCGCCGATTATGTTACCCGCAGCATCTATCGAAAACTCCACGTCAACTGCGCGACCGCCGCCGTGTCGAAAGCGGTGAGAGAGCGATTACTGGAGGATGAAGATGAGCGGAGAGCGTGATTGCCCCGTTCATGCCAACATATTGACATCATCATTCATGATGGTAAATTGTAGACATGATTCGCACTCAAATTCAATTACCAGACGAGGTTTTCGCCAAGGCTAAAAAGCTTTGTGAGGCCCGCGAGATTTCCTTTGCTGAACTTTCCCGTCGTGGCATCGAATACATTCTCAGCGTCTATACTCAGGACATGGGCAGCAAAGATGAGTGGCAACCACCCAA
>VFKY01000006.1 GCA_009885275.1 Verrucomicrobiota bacterium
GGAAATCAGCCCTCTTCAACCGACTCGCAGGCCGGAACGTCGCCATTGTTCATGACCGTCCTGGTGTCACGCGCGACCGTCTCGTTGCCACCTGCATGAAGGGACCCGCTCCATTCGACATCATCGACACCGGCGGTATCGGAGCTACGATTGAAGATGAATTCGCCGCTCAGGTTCAAGCGGAAGCTCATCTTGCCATCGATGTTGCTGATCTCATTCTCTTCGTGGTGGATGGTTTTGAAGGAATCACGCCCATTGATCTTGCCCTTGCTAAAACCTTGCGCAACACCACCAAGCCCATGCTGCTCGTGGTCAATAAGATGGACTCCGATAAACGACGCATGCACGGTGCCGAGTTTGCCAAACTTGGATTCAAAGAGCGCCTTGATGTCAGTGCCGCTCATGGCTTAAAAATCGATGAACTGCTCGAACGCATCTGTCGGGGATTGGAACTTGACCCCGTCGAAAAAATGCCCAAAGCAAAAGGACGCGGCCCCCGCAAACGGGCTGCGGCAAATGAAGAATCCGAGGACGAAGAATTACCACCCCTCCTCATCGATGATAAACCCTTGCGTGTTGCCATCGTCGGCCGCCCTAATGCCGGCAAGTCCTCCCTCGTCAACGCCATCCTCGGCGAGCAACGCACCATCGTCAGTGATATCGCCGGAACGACACGTGATGCCATTGACATTCCCTGCGAAATCTCGGGCAAAAAATACACCCTGATCGATACCGCAGGTCTGCGCCGGAAAGCCAAGATTCATGATGTGGTGGAAACCTTCAGTGCGATGCAGGCCACCAAAAGCATTCGCCGTGCAGACATTTGCCTCCTCATGATCGATTGCTCCTCAGGCATCACGATGCAGGATCGCAAGGTCGCGCAACTCATCGTCGAATATCAGAAACCCTGTATCGTTCTCCTCAACAAGTTCGACCTTTATCAACCCGACGGTAAACTCAAGGAACGACTGGAAGAGCTCGACGAGATAGCGCATCGCGAACTTTTCTTTCTTCGTCACGCCGCCATGATTGCGATCTCGGCTACGGAAAGACAGTTTCTCCAAAAGATATTCCTCATGGTAGAGCGGGTTAGACACGGCGCCACCCATCCTCCCGGCACCGGATTACTCAATCGCATGTTGCACAAAGCCGTAGCCAGCTCTCCAGCCGCCATCGGACACTCCGGCAGTGCCTTTAACCTGCTCTACGCCACCTTTAGGAAAAACGATCGCCCCACCGCTATTCCGACCCCTCACATCATGCTTTTTGCCAATCGTGCCGACAAACTGAATGAAAGTTATCTGCGCCATCTTGAAGCCGTCATCCGCACGGAATGGCCAGCCGAAGGCATCCCGTTCCAATGGACGATCAAGGGTAAAGAAAAACGTTCTACGATGAAGAAAAAGTAAAGCCGTGAACATCATCTTGCCATTCACCCCTTCTCTTGTCCTTCACACACGTTCAATCGGAACGTCACACTGAAGATATCTTCACCTCACGGCAACACTTGCAGTCCCTGCGCTTCCGAAACGTTTTGCAACGTTTTCACAGCGTCACGACCGCCGCTTTTGAGCACCAAAGGTGCAACTCTATACCAGCCCAGGGCAACGCCCTGGGTTTGCGTGCCGCATTGATTCAAGCCCTGAAGGGCATACGCGTCAACTTAAGCGTCGAAGGCCCACTGGGTATTGAAATTTGGACGTTTGCGCCTGTCATAGCAGCAGTATTTTACTAGCAGATTTGCAATTCGCAAGCACGCTTCTTTCGTCGATGGCTCATCCTTACCCCCAGCGACCGCAGTGAGATACCGATGGATCTCTATGATCTTCGCTGGGTGCAGCGCTAGGTAATGGATGAATTTCATCAGACTCAGATCGCGCTTGGCGACCTTCTTCAATCTGCGCTGGCACGGACCATACAACATATCTGTGTAAGCCATGATGAGCATTAACCTAACCGTCAGCAGGATCCGTAATTGAGTCTCACTGAGATGGTGCACCTTGGCAAAAGCGAGGTGGCTCTTCCACGATTTGAAGATGATCTCGATGCGCCATCGCAATCCATAGATGACCATGAGGTCCTTAAAAGTGCACTCCCACAGGGCGTCGGTCACCAGATAGACCGACCAACTCATCATGGCCAGCACCACTGCCGAGGGGTTGTGTCCATGGGTCTCTTTCTTGGAGCGCATGCGTCTGAGATTGGCGGATTCCTCGTCAATAGCTGCTCCCACCAGCCTAACTGGTGTGCGCTGCGCGTTGTTCAGACAGACCATTTTATCCACCTGGCCGTGCTGCTGGAGGTGAGCGAAGAGATCAAAGGGCTGCTTTGAATCTAGCTCCAGATAAATGGTGCCAGTCATATGACGGTAAATACAGTGAGCCTCTGCCGCCAGATGTCGTTGGATCTCGCCAGCCGTGAGGTAGCCACGATCGCGCAACACCAAATCCCCAGGCTCCAGCGCCAGATCTGGTGCTGCGGCCACATCATTTTTAGAATACGGATCAATGGAAAAATAGATGAACTGCATGGCCACCAAATCATAAGCGGCTTGAATGCGGCAGTGACAAGATTGGGTTGTGGAATTGGCGGTGCCGGAGAAGACCTCGAAGAGCCAAGCCGGAAGCTTAATGAGCGTGCTGTCGGCCACAATCACCCGCTTGAAATCGCGCAAGCACCCGGGGAGGCCTTTGGATCCATTGGGGAAAATATGTTGCGCAAGAAACTCCCCGAAAATGGCCTGAATAAAAAGCAAGGCTGAGGCGGTGCACCGCTTGGCCACGGCTTGACGGCTCGCCATGGGGTTGCCGAGCGCCTCCATCTCAGTGGCCAAATCGTTGAAGCTGGGAGATCTCTGCAGAGCGGAATCTATGAAGGATTGAAGAAAAGCGCGCGGAGAGATTTTTTTGGGCATCCTGCGCATGAAACCCGAAGAGACCGCGTGGGAGATGATGGAAAGGTTATTGATCGAGGCGGAGCCGATCATCAAAGGAATAGACGATAAAAAGAGTGGACAAGACATGAAACTAATAATAGTATAATTACTATTAAAACTAAACCGTAGAAAGCAACAAAAAAATGGGACATAAAATAAAAATCCAGCGAGTAGAGCGAGGGAAGACCAAATCGTATTACGTGAACTTCCCTGCCGCTTTGGCAGAAGCCGCCCAAATCGAGAAAGGGGAGGAACTCGAATGGCTAGTGGAAGACAAAAACACGTTTTTGCTCAGGCGAGTAAAGCCTGCAAAGTCCGCCCGAAAGGCAAAGGACGCTTAAGTTGACGCGTATGCCCTTCAGGGCTCCATCTCTTGTCGTTGCAAGTCCCAGGGCGTTGCCCTGGGCTGGTTTGTTTCCGAGCCTTTGGCCCTCAATCATAGAATTCAGATAAGCCTGACGCACACCGTGCCTTCACAAAAAAGAGGGAACCGGAATGCGGTTCCCTCTCTGATTTAAGATTCAACTCAGGTCTTACTTCGCGAACCGCGCATCCTGCGCATTCCCTGCGGAAAGGATGTAGGCGAGGAGATCGAGCAACTCATCTTGATTCAATGAATTGATGAGCCCTGGTGGCATCATGCTCACTGCTTGAGTTTTTTTACTCTTCACATCGCTAGCTTTCAGCGCCGTAAGCTGTGTTGGAGCAAAGGGATTCATCATCACTTGCAACGTGCCATTACCTTCTGATACCACGCGCCCCATGATCAAGCTGCCATCCGTCTTCTCAATGATGTGACTGTCATACTGATCGGAAACCACTTTGCTCGGTTCAATGATGTTTTCCATGAGATCACGCAACGTATAGCGATTCCCTGCGCCCGTAACATCTGGGCCGATGCTGCCGCCGTCATTGTTGAAGCGATGGCAAGTCAGGCACATCGTGGAGGTGAACATGGCTTTGCCGTTCTCGAAGTTGCGACCTTTCATGCCGTCTTTGGCGAGAGCCACCACTTCATCAATCGTGTAGTTTTTTCCAGGGCCTTTGGGTGCGACGAAATTTGCAGCTACAACCGCCTCCGCCTTGCTTGACATGGCATCAAGTTCCGCCAGTTCGTTTGGTGGCGCAAAAGTTGTGAGCGCTTCCTTACGGGTATTTTCAATGAAGCCTTTAAAACTATTGCCACCCTTCCAAGTGCGAGCACGAGGGAACCATCCGAAATAAACATCGCGTAACTCTTTTGACCAACCACTCTTGGCGTTTCTCAAAGCAAACATGAAGTCGATCTGTTGTTTGTTAGGGCGACTCAAAGACGCGTCGGCTGCGGCCTTGGCATACCCTTCATTTCGAGCGAGCACCGCATCGCTGGCCAGATCATTCCAGTCATCCGTCGCTGTGGCCATCAAACTGAGTGTCTTCGCTACCACCGTGGTGGAATCGAGGAATACGAGAAGCTGACACAACTCGCGATTCAATCGGCCATCTTTTTGAGGATAAAGAGGATCGAGTTTAGCGGCGAGCTTAGCCGAAACTTCTGGAGAAGGTTTACCAAGACGGATGAAAGCGAGCTCATAGGCGCGGAGCAAAGCGAGTTGCTCTTCCATAGGAAGTTTTATAAAGTCGATAGTATTAAGCTTATCAATGATGCGAACTTGAAGCGCGGCATCTTCCGGGGTGGTCTCGGCAACCGCTCCTGACGAGGCATCACTGGCAGGTTTGATTTTGGGATTTGTCACCGCTTTCTCACTTCGGCCCATGCGAGCAAGTGCGATCATCGCTTCGATGGCTGCTTGCGAATTCTTCTCGGCAAATGCCTTGTCCAACCATGAGGCAACCGGCTGACGCTCGATGGCGACGCGTGCGGCATAACGGACATGACGATCAGCATGAGCAAGATTTTTCCAAGCTTTGTCGATTGCGTCGGGGCCTGTTCCGGCATCGTGCAATTTCTCCATCTCAAGACGCAGTTTAATTTCTGCCGTTGCCGCCAAAGGCTTGGCAGGGGCAGTGCTTTCATCACCAACATATGTCACCCGATACAATCCCGATTGAGTACGACGTCCACCGACAGCAAAATACATCGCGCCATCATGCGGATTGATAATGACATCGGTAAGCGGCAGGGGTTTCCCCCATACGAACTCCTCCTTCTCTCCCTTGACGCTGCCGCCTTCAGGTGTCGGATGAATGGCCCACATCGTGCCATAGGTCCAATCAGCAGCAAAGATTGCACGCTGATACTTCGCGGGGAACTTGGCTCCGTTGCCGGAAACTACACCCGTCGGACTACCGGGGCCGATATCCACTGTCGTTGGCAAACTGTCGGGATAATAGGTAGGCCATTTTCCGGAACCGCTGCGCCAGCCATAATCAGCACCACTGACACAATGATTGATGCGGGTAGGGCGATACCATGGGCTACCGATGTCCCACTCCATGTCCGCATCATAGGTGAAGAGGTTTCCACTCAAATCAAAAGCGATGTCAAACTGGTTGCGGAATCCGTAGCAGAAGAGTTCGATGCTTTTAGCATCGGGGTCCATACTGCAAATGTAACCACCGGGAGCCATGATGCCGCGGGCATGACCATTGGCATCCCACATCCGAGGAAGAAGATGATCTTCATCCCATGATTTTGCTGCTCGGCTCAGTTTCATGTTTTCAGGAAGCTTGGTATGATTGCCGGCATTGAAGAAAATACTTTTCCCATCAGGACTGACAACCATGCTGTGCGGTCCATGCTCACCGCCTCCGGGCAACGACCGTAGAAACTCTGCCGCAGCATAGCTACCATCAGCATTCTCCTTCATACGCCAGAGACCGGGCTTGCAGTCCGGTGTGGCCTTCTCGTTGTTCATAATATAAAGAGCCCCGAAAGCATGGAGCAAACCATGAGCGCCACCAATAGTGCTGGGAATGGGTGCAATTTTGGCTTGATCACCTGAGCCAATGGGAGGCACCGATATTTTATAAAGCCCACCATATTGATCGCCCGCAATGATGTGACCCTTCGGATCTACCGTCATGGAAACCCATGATCCCTGTTCAGCTTTGGGCACGGTGTAGAGCAGTTCTACTTTGAATCCTTTCGGTACTCCGACGTCTTCCGCATCGAGCACCGTGCCTGGAGTATTGCCACCATTGCCTTTGTTGCCGACCATTGCCTTGCGATTAAAAACATCGCCCCATGGTCCAGCACCGAGTTTAGCAATGACCACCGCGGGTTTCCATTCCGTGGCACCAGTAGGCGTAAACTCCCAGTCTTCGCCAGTTTCGATCGTGGTCTTCTTGCCATCCGCCATTTCGATCTCAAGTTTTGCAATCAAGGCGGCCGCGCCTCCCTTATTATGCCCCGTGATGAGCAATTCGTTCTGACCTGCCTTCAAGGCAGACTTCACATCCGCCTTCGTGGTGTCCATCCAGTCCGCATTGTTGAGTAAAATCTTGCCGTTCACAGCACCCGTAGCGCCATTGTCACACACCACAGTCAATGTTGCGGTCTTCGCTTCGCCCGAAACCGTAAACGTCTTGCGGAAGACGGCAGAATCATTGTCGCCGGCATTTTTTGAGGACCAGATCCACTGCGGCGCAGCGGAGAGGGGAGAGACAATTAGCAGGGCAAGGAGAATGTGTTTCATGTTTTTAAATTCGGGAGCGAGATAATACGGTGAATGTCGTGGGATTGTTACAAGGTCCATGGATATTCACCAGCGAATTTGATCACACCTTGCGCTTGTGTGCGACCATTAATTTATCCATAAGTCGCCCATGCTTAAACTCTATACCTATCAGGGATGCTCCACCTGCCGCAATGCGGTGAAGTGGCTCAAAACTCATCACGTGCCTTTTAACGAAATAGCGATCCGCGAAACGCCACCTATTATCGATGAGCTAAGCGCCATGCTTGATGCTCGCGATGGTGATTTACGCTCACTTTTCAATACATCAGGACAAGATTATCGCGCCATGGGCCTTAAGGACAAGCTGCCAACCATGGCCGTGAAAGACGCGCTTCAACTCCTCACCAAACACGGCAATCTCGTGAAACGCCCCTTCGCCATCGATCAAGCAAAGCGCATCTTACTTGTCGGATTCAAGGATGCAGAATGGGAACGAAGGTTTCAAGTTTAAGATTTAAGGTTCAAGGGGAGCACCAGTGATCAGTACCTGAAACCTTGAACCTTTGTCCTATTCCTTAAAATCCGTGTCTGCCGCAGTGATATCGAGTTCCTTAATCCACGCATTGCGATAGCGCACATCATGTCCTTCGCACTGGAGCTTTAAACCTTGTGGCGTGTCGGAGATGCCTGCACCACCCTCATTACCACCATCGACTCCTGAATTGGGGCCCCCATGAACCTTATTGATGACTTGATTGGTATGCACCTTAATACCGTTGAAAAACATGGAGACCAAAGGTTTTTCCACCATCTTGCCTTCTTTAAACCGCGCCGCGCGGAAAACAATGTCGTAGCTATTCCACTTACCAAGGCCGTTGAAAGCATGATACGGTGAAGGGGTCTCGTTGATCACAGCGCCCATGCCATGCGATGTTTTATCGCCTTCACATATTTGAATTTCAAAGCGGTTTTGCAGATAGACTCCGCTGTTCCCTTTGGGATTCATGACGAGGAATTCAATATGCAGGCGAAAATCACGATAAGCCTTCTTAGTCACAATATCTGCTGCGCCATACTTGCCGCCATCTGCAGCACGATCATCTGTCATGACGGCACCCCCTTTATCAACAGGATCCTCTACGATCTTCCATTTAATGGGCATGGAAGAACCAAACCGTGGTCCCTCCCAGTAGGTCCATTTCGCATCGAGCATCTCCCGTGTGCCATCAATGATGACCTCCGCATCAGTAGGTGGTTTCACGCCGATTCCTACGTCAGCATGGACAAAAAAAGAGATCACAGAAAATAGAAGGGTGAATGAGAGTCGTTTCATGATGATAGAGAGTGGCACAAGTATACGATCAACTGCCAGCAAATATTGCGTCATTCATGAATGCAGCGGTGATATTAAAATACCTTAGCATCTTGCAGCAAAGCATAAAAGTATGTGTAAGATGCAGCTCTTGTTTTCCCTGCACGCCCGATGAAACCCTTCATCACTCTCGCTCAAGCTCGCACACCCGATGGCGCGGAACTGTCTCTCCATGCCCATGACGGACAGTTCTTCCTGCGAGTCAATCGGCAACCGCTCATGAGCACCACCGCCACGGAGTCGGAGCGCACCATGGCTCGACTCGTATGCGATGGGCTAAATAGAGTAAGGAAACCACGAGTGCTCATCGGCGGACTCGGCTTCGGCTATACCCTAAAGGCAGTGCTGGAACTGGTCGGCACCGGAGCCACCGTGCATGTCGCCGAACTGCTTCCAGAAGTAGTCGAGTGGAATCGTAAATTTCTTCGCGAAGTAAACGGTTCCCTTCTCGGCGATCCCCGCGTCAAAGTCATTGTCGGCGATGTCTTCACCGTGATTGCCGAGGCAAAGGAGGATTATTACGATGCCATCATGCTCGATGTGGACAATGGTCCAGTCGCGATGGTCAAAGATGGCAATGATCGACTCTACGCCCGGGACGGATTGACCGCCAGCCTGCGCGTCCTCAAGCCGGGCGGACGCGCCGCCTTCTGGTCCGCCAGTCAGGACAGCAAGTTCTCCAAACGCCTGACTCAGGCAGGATTCAACGTTGAGGTGTTCTCTGCGAAATCGCATGAACGCGCTCGCCGTCCTTCGCATACGATTTTTGTCGGGCAGAAACCGGTGCCTAAAGTTGCGCCGTTAAAGAGGCGATAGGCCATGAAACATGTTCTCTTTATCTGTTCACAGAACAAATTACGCAGCCCCACGGCGGAACAGGTGTTCGCTGACTTTCCCGGTGTCTCCACCGATTCCGCCGGCACCAATCACGATGCCGTCAATGAGTTAACCGAAGAGCACATCCTGTGGGCTGACATCATTTTTGTGATGGAGAAAACGCATCGCCAGAAAGTGACGCGAAAGTTCGGCCGCCTCATCAAGCATCAACGCATCATCTGCCTCGATATCCCGGATAACTATAGCTTCATGGAGGATGCGCTGATTGCGTTATTGAAACGCAAGGTCACGCCGTTGCTGGCGTAAGATGCGGACGAGGGCGTCCGCGCTCCGTTTACTTCTTAACTGCTTCAAAGACGGTCTTCGCGATCAGCTTGGCGCCGTCGTCATTGGGGTGCACGCGATCAGGGAAGAGCTCGGGCTTTTTATCAAGTGCTGCATAGAGATCGATGATGGGCAATTTCATCTCGTCAGCGGTTTTCTTGATAATCGGAATGATTTCATTTTTCACGATCTCATCGCGGATGCCGAAACTCCCCTGCGCGATGACCGGCACCGGATAGCAGAGAAAAACCTTCGCCTTCGGATTCGCTGTCTGTAATGCTTCGACAAGCGACTTGGTGGAGGCGGCAAACCCCTCCTTCTTGGCCCAATTCTGCGACTTGCTGTCGTTGGTGCCCAGCTTGATCACGACGATGTCGGCGGCAAAGGCCACCGCATCGGTATATGATTTCTGCTTCTTGTAGGGCTTATCTCCATCATCGAGCATGGTGGAGCCACTGTTGCCGAAGTTCTTTACGTCGTAATCCGCTCCAAGAAGTTCGCCCAGTTGCGTCGGATAGCGATTCTTTGGATCCTTCACCCCGGCACCTGCCGTGATGCTGTCGCCAACACAGGCAACTTTTATTTTTTCAGCGGAGAAAGCTACGCTATTTAAAGCGAGCACAGTGAGAGTGAGGAAGAGAAGGCGTTTCATAATGGAGTAGTGGAATACGCGAAATATACAGAATTCTTCCCGGCTGGGAAAAACAAAGTAGTCATCGCGCTCTGCATGAGGAAGATTGCTTCCCCCGCTGGCAGCAATCGAAGCAACATGCTCACCATTCGTTATCCTGAAGATCTCCCCATCACGGCTCGCCGTGAGGAGATCGTTGCGGCCATCGCCCGGCATCAGGTGGTGATCCTTGCAGGCGAGACCGGCTCCGGTAAAACGACCCAGCTTCCAAAGATGTGCCTCGAAGCCCTGCCGGAACTGCGAGGGAAAATCGGCTGCACGCAGCCGCGACGGGTCGCAGCCATGAGTGTTTCCAAACGCGTTGCCGAAGAGCTCGACGTGCAGTGGGGGCGCGAGGTCGGTTGCAAGATGCGTTTCAGCGACGACACCA
>VFKY01000365.1 GCA_009885275.1 Verrucomicrobiota bacterium
CAAGCACATCAGCATCGCTTCCTTGAGCAAGGAAGTGAACGATCTCACGATTACCATCAATGGATTCTCCAAAGCTTATGCGATGACCGGATGGCGCTTGGGTTACACCGCAGCACCTAAGGCGATTGCTGAGGCTATTGACACTATTCAGAGTCATATGACTTCCAATGCCACGACTTTCGCACAATACGGTGCTATTGCGGCACTTACGGGTGATCAGCAAATCGTGAGTGATATGCGTGAAGAATTCAACGTGCGTCGCGAGTTCATGTTGGATCGTCTCAAGAACATCAAGAACGTTAAGGTGGTCGAACCACTTGGGGCATTCTATTTCTTGGTGAACATTGAACCTATTGGCATCAAGTCCATCAACTTCGCCGAGAAGCTTTTGAGTAAGCAGAAGGTCGCGGTAGTTCCCGGTGTTGCTTTTGGTTCTGAGAACACCATTCGCTTCAGCTATGCCACCAGCCTTGATATCATCAATGCGGGGATGGATCGCTTCGAAGAGTTCTGCAATCAGCATTGATTCAGACCGGAGAATTTTCAAATAAGGAAACGCGCATGAGAAACTCATGCGCGTTTTTTTATGAAGTGTTCTTTTTCTGAGCCTGTATTCTAAAGTATTGAGTTAAATCCTCTATGTTATGAAGCCTGAAATTAGTATCTTGCCAGACACTTGGGATATCCCTGAAGCCATTCGTAATCGCATTGGCCGGGAGGCCGGTCCGCAGCGTGCCATGCTGGAGGAAGGGCATCTTCTCATCATACTTCATCAACTCCCCGAACCTGATCAACATACCCGCAAGGCGGCATTATTTTGGCGTGAGCCCGAAGGAGAGTGGAGCTGCAATAGTCATGGCGTAGCCCTCACGGGATTGCAGGATCTTTTGCAATTATATGAAGGCAAGCTCGATGAACTCGAGAAATCTGAGAATAAGGCTGCGACGGCCACAGAATACCATCGAGTACTTGAAGTATTGGCTCCTGTGTTGCGCTCATCAAGAGGATTGCACAGGGCATTACAGCAGGCTCGTGAAATGTTGGCTACGGATCGTGAGCTCATTAATTTTCGAGATCAAGCGGCGAGCGTGGAACGCACCTCTGAACTTCTGCTTCAAGATGCCCAATTTGGGCTTAATTTTATCGCCGCCAAACAGGCTGAAACACAAGCTGCTAACGCTCAAAAAATGGCAGCTACGGGGTATCGCTTAAATCTTCTTGCCGCATTATTTTTGCCACTAACCGCATTGGTCAGTGTGTTTGGTATGGAAATTCGAAGCGGTATTCCCGATACGCCATTAAATTTCAAACTCATCTGTACTGTAGGTATCGTGATGGGATTGATTATCTGCTTCATCCTAAGAAAAGATATTGAGAGAAAATAGGGTGTTTTTTGACTACCCATTGAGCCATGTTGTGCATGGTTCTTCGTGAATTTTTGTGGGCATTTAATTGATAGAGAGATTGAGGTTGTCGAGGAAGAAGAGGACACGGATGCGAAGTTGAGCAAAGGAGCGCTGACCTTTTGCATTGGCGATGATCCGATCGACTAGGGGATTCATTCCTTCGGAAGTCGCGGGGTGATCCGGTGTTTGATATAGTTGAGCAGTCCTTAAAATCTGTTCTCGAGTGGTCAGAAAGCAGAGGCACAGTACACAGGAAATGGTCAGAGACTAAGTGACGTAATTATTACAGCCTGCTCTCATGATCAAATGAATGTGACGTTCCTCGCAAGCCGTCGTCTCAATACGCAATGAGTATTCCACTCATCTCTTAAATACCACCATGCCGAGACGACCAC
>VFKY01000265.1 GCA_009885275.1 Verrucomicrobiota bacterium
GGGACTGGGCCAAAAGAATGTGGAAACACCATAGGACTGATTGTGATGAGATCAAGAATCATTCTAATTCAAAATGAATAACGAGTGTATTATCCTCTCGGATGCTCTAAAAACGTGATACCCCTGCGCTTTGTGCCTTTGCGACTTTCGGCATTCTAGGTATGCTTTGCTAGAATTATGAAACTTGGACTTATCGGCTGTGGTAAAATGGGTGGCGCGCTCCTGCGGGGGGCCTGCAAAGCATCTCTTGTGAAAGCCAAGGACGTCATTGTCTTTGACAAAGTGCCGGCTGCGATCGCGGCTCTCCAGAAAGAGTTACCCGGAGTTCAAGTGGCCAAAGACCCTGCTGAGCTCGCTGCGAAATCGGATGTTGTCATGCTCGCGGTAAAGCCGCAGGACATGCAGGCGCTGCTTAAGAAGGTTCAAGGTTCAGGGTTGAAGGTTCAAGGCGCACTTTTTCTTTCCATTGCTGCCGGTATTTCCCTGAAACAGCTCGAAAGTTGGCTGGGTGACAAAGCTCGTGTCATTCGCTCCATGCCGAATACTCCGGCGTTGATTCTTCAAGGCGCTTCCGCCTTTGCCCGTGGAGCCAAGGCCACGGATGACGATATGCTATTGGCCAGTCAGATTCTCGGGGCGGTTGGTCTTGCTCAAGAAGTCTCTGAGAGTTTACTGGATGCAGTTACTGGACTCAGTGGCAGTGGCCCTGCCTATGTTTATACAGTGATCGAAGCGATGGCTGATGGTGGTGTTCTTATGGGCTTGCCTCGCGCCACAGCTTTACAACTTGCCGCTCAGACAGTGGCTGGAGCTGCGCAGATGGTATTACAAACCGGCAAACATCCCGCCGCCTTGCGTGATGAGGTCACCAGTCCCGGTGGTACCACGATCGCCGGACTGGAGCAACTGGAAGAACACGGTCTGCGCAATGCCTTGATACAAGCCGTGCGGAAAGCAACCGAGCGGAGTAAGGATTTGGGTGCGGATAAATGAATTGCTGTGTTTGGTGTTACATGTTATACGTAACTCATGAAATCCATCACCATTCGTGATTTGCGTCATCGTTGGCCGCAAGCGGAAAGCTGGCTTCAAGAGGAGGGGGAATTGCTTGTAACTCGGGATTCCAAGCCTGTGGCCAAACTTACAAAGATTAACGAGCAAGTGTCGCGCAAAAGATTCTCGGCCAAGAAGCAGGCAACATGGAGAAAAGCCGTTTTTGGTGATCTACAGCCGCAAGCATGGGTGGGTGAAGCGTTGACTCAATCACGAGCCGATCGCGATCTTCTTTAATCTTAAGTGTTGAGATTCATGCTCTATATCGACAGCAGTTCGTTTATTAAATTGTTTCTATCAGAACCCGAGTCCGCCGCGATAGGTGTTGCCTTGGAATCTGAGTCGACTGTTCTTGTTTCTAGTCTGACACAACTAGAAACCGAAACGCAGTTCCGTGCAGCCATACTGAGCGGCAGACTGACCAAGAGGGCATGTTCCAAAGTCATGTCACGCTATGAAGAAGCATTGGATATGGATCCATTTGTTTTAAAAGGCCTCCCTGGAAGTGTTTTTCTGACAGCTTTGCGGGTTCATCGTGAGCATCCGAATATTCATTGCCGATCACTTGATCGAATACAC
>VFKY01000155.1 GCA_009885275.1 Verrucomicrobiota bacterium
AATGGCCGCTGACAATCCGAGCAGCACGGCCTGCCAGATCGTGCCTCGAATTGCAATGATGAACGCTGCCATCATTGTCTTAGAATGCCCCGGCTCTAGCCCATGCAGAGCACCGAGTAGCACCGCAACGGGCACATAAAGCCAGACATGGCCGCTGTTGAGATACTCCGTGAAGCTAACCATAAGATGCGCCCCGATGACTGATTATATCTTTGGTAATACGTTTACTTTGTCTCTTTCTTAGCGGCGCAGGCACAAAGCCATTCAGGCTTTTTGCACTCTCCGCATTTTGCAGTGTCATATTCAAGGCGTGCGGTGATGGGCTTGGAATCCGGTGTCAGTTTGAATTGAAGGATGAGCCATTCGCCCGCTTTTACGAGAGGAAGGGTAAATCCCTTTTCATCTTTAGTGACTTCAAGTTTCACAGGCTTGTCGCGATCACCGCTTGTCGCGATCAATGACTGTTGGACCACTTGGACGGGTTTCATGTCCTTGTCTAGAACCGCGACATAGAACTTACCGTCCTTTTCAATAATTTCGCCGTGCATGGATTCGTTTTTACTGAACTCGAGGATGCGTCCGCCGTTCGGGCCGATTTCGACGCCGCCGTGTCCGAGGGCGAAGCTTGCGAGAAGGGAAAGGACAAGGGTACTTAATTTAGTATTCATGTTTTTGGGTTTTGTTGGTTTGTTGGTTTGTTGGTTTGATTTTAATGTGCGGCTGGGGCGTCCAACCGCAACGCATTTTCTGCTGCACGACGGCCAAAGAGCCAGAATGCAGCGGGGGTGACGATGAGATCGAGCAGGGTGCTGCTGACCAAGCCACCGCAGATGACAACGGCAACAGGGTGGAGGATTTCTTTGCCTGGCTCATGGGCTGCGAGCATGAGTGGCACCAGTGCGATGCCTGCAGCTAGAGCCGTCATAAGCACAGGCACGAGGCGTTCCAGGGTGCCTCGCACAATCATCTGTTTGGTAAAGCCTTCTCCTTCATGTTTCATGAGGTGCAGATAGTGACTGATCATCATAATGCCGTTGCGTGTGGCGACACCGCCGACGGCAATAAATCCTACGAGAGTGGCGATGGAGATGTTGTCGATAAGCAACCATGTGAGAAGGAGTCCACCCATGAGGGCCAGCGGGATGTTTGCCAGCACCTGTGCGGTGAGCATGGGACTGCGGAAGTAGTTATAGAGCAACATACAGATGACTCCGAAGACAAGCAGGGAATAGAAGCCGATGCGTTTCGCTGCCTCTTGTTGTGCGAGATATTCGCCCTCAAAGCGAAGGTAGTAACCTTGAGGCAATTTCACTTTAGCGCGCACTTCTCTTTCCCAATTTTGGACGAGACCTTCGAGATTTCGTACACTGGTGTTCGCCCCAATAACGATACGTCGCTGGGTATTTTCACGATTGATGACGTTTGGTCCTTTTGACTCACGTATATCGGCGACGAGGTGTAATGGGATGCGCTGACTTGTGCCGGTCTCGATAAGCAGGTCGCCGAGTTTGTCTGCTGAATCGCGCCAATCCTGAGGCAGTCGTAGCACGAGATCCATGGTGCGTTGTCCTTCCCGTAGTTCCACGAGCGTGCGTCCACCGAGGAGCGCGCTGACCTGTTCATTGATGGCACCGGGGGCCACGCCATAGGCAAGGGCGCGTTCGCGGTTTACCTCAATCTTGAGCTGAGGGATGGGCACTTGCGCTTCAAGATTGATATCAGTGAGTCCGGGTATGGACTTCCCAATATCACGAACTTGGGTTCCTTTTTCACGCAGCACTTCGAGGTCGGGGCCGAAGATCTTTACGGCGATTTTTGCACTTACTCCGCTGAGCATGTGACTGAGTCGGTGACTGATGGGTTGTCCTACATTCACAAAAGTGCCGGGCACGGTGCGGAGTTTATCTCGAATTTCTTTGAATACTTCTGCCCGTGGCCTGCCGCCTTCATGGAACTCAACATCAAACTCATTAACGCTTACCGGCATCACATGATCGTCGCGCTCGGCACGTCCGGCGCGGCGGCCGACACTTTTCACCTCATCAATTGTCTGGAGTAATCGAACCCCCACTTCACCAATATCGTTCGATTGTTGAAGAGAGGTGCCGGGCGCATTGGCAAAAGAGATGGTGGCACTTCCCTCGTTGAACGTGGGCAGGAACTCTTTGCCCATCATCGGATAAAGCATGAGTGCGGCGATGAGCATGATACCCACGATTCCCAGCACGAAATGGGGAGCATTGAGGGACAGGCGTAGAAAAGTGTTCCGCACAAAGCTCTTCATGGCTCGAACGAGGAATCCATCGCCATGATCCTTTCCTTCCTTTGGGCGGAGAAGGATGGAGCATAGAACAGGTATCACCGTGAGAGAGACCACGAATGATGCGGCCATGCTCACGATGGTAGCGATGGCGATAGGTGTGAAGAGGCGGCCTTCCAACCCTTCCAGTCCGAGGAGGGGAAGGAATACGAGCACGATAATGATCGTGGCGTAGAGGATTGAGTTACGCACTTCCCCAGAAGCTTTCGCGATGACCTCAATTCGTGGTAGTGGGTTCGGAAGAGCGGCATTTTCGCGCAGGCGCCGGAAAACGTTTTCCACATCAACAATCGCATCATCCACCACCATGCCAATGGCTACGGCAAGTCCACCGAGAGTCATGGAGTTCACTGAGACTCCAAACCACTTGAACGTAAGCACTGTGATGGCAAATGACAGCGGCATGGCAGTGAGTGTGATTGCGGTTGTCCGGAAATTTAGAAGAAAGAGAAACAACACGATCGTCACCATGATGGCACCATCGCGAATAGCCTCTTTGAGGTTGCCGATGGCATGAGCGATGAAATCACCCTGACGGAACAGCAATTCAACTTCAACGCCTTCGGGTAGAGTAGGCTTGAGTTCCTGCAGTGCTTTTTCAACCTGATCCGTAAGTTTGAGCGTGTCGAACCCTGGAGCTTTATCGAGACTGAGCACCACGCCCATGGTGCCGTTCACACTGGCGTCGCCACGCATGGCCTGCACGGCATAATTTAGTTTAGCGACATCGCGTACCAGCACATGATGGTCTTCTATGGTCTTGATGACGGTGCGGCCAATGTCATCGAGATTGGTGGTCATGCCGAGATTGCGCACCATAATTTCCTGAGGGCCAGCCTGGAGGTAGCCGCTTGTGGCATTGCCTGCGGCATTGGCGACAGCGGATTCGATTTCTTTGAAGGTGACTTTGAATGCGGCCATGCGATGCGGATCGGGCTGCACTTGAATCTGTTTCACCCCGCCGCCGATAGTGAGTACTTCCGCCACTCCTGCAATGCTTTGGAGCCGACGTTGGATGGTCCAATCTGCAAGGGTGCGTAGATCCATTGGTGCGATGTATCCGGGTTCGCCTGGCTTTTTAGTGCAACGCAGACCCACCAGCAAAATTTCCCCCATCAAGGAGGACACGGGTGTCATACCTGGTGTCACATTCTTGGGTAAAGTTCCAAGCACTGCTTGCACGCGCTCCTGCACCAGTTGCCTAGCACGATAAATGTCTGTGCCCCAACCGAACTCTACAAAGACGAGCGAGAGTCCCACGTCCGAATTTGAGCGCAGACGATCGAGTCCACCCACACCTTGCACGGCACTTTCGAGCGGTTGCGTGACAAGTATTTCAACTTCCTCTGGCGCGAGTCCTGGGCATTCGGTGAGGATAGTGACGGTTGGCTTTGTCATGTCCGGCAGAACTTCGACCGGTAGATTAATCACGGTCTGGTAACCGAAAATAAGCAGTAACAGTGCTGCCATCAAAACGATGGAACGGTGATTCAGCGAGAAACGGATAAGTTTATTCAGCATGGTTCGGAGCGGCTGATTTACGGTGATTCACGAACGCGCTGAAAATAAGCATCATGATGAGAAGGGCAGTGCAAGCGGCGAAGAAACTAGTCAGCATGTTCCAGCTACTGTTGTTATGCTCGTGACCATGCGCTCCAGATTTTGCGGCGGCCTGTTCCTTCGACATTTCACTGCCGTCCTCGTTGTGCGGATGACCATGAGCAGCATCGAGCGCTTCCTTCAGTGAAACACTGCCCTTGCCCGCGAAGGCCAGAGAGTAAGCGCCTCTGGTCACAACTTCATCACCTGCGAGCAGTCCCTCTTTGACTTCGACGAACTCATGATTCTCAGAACCAAGCACCACCGGAATTTTCACAAACGCATGTTCAAGCTCGTAATCTTTGATATAAACAAAACGCGAAACAGCATCGCCTTGCACGGCACTGCGCGGGATGGACATGACTGCTTCCCGGGAACTGATCACGATGTTGAACTCCGCTCGCATCTCAGGTCGCAGTAATCCTTCGGGATTGGGGACATGGAAGGCCGCTTCAATGGTACCGCTCTCTCCATCGGCATAGGCACCGAGATGGGCGAGTTCTGCTTCAAAGACTTTTTCAGGATAACCTGGCACTCGAATATGAGCCTTGAGACCTTTTTTCAGTTTTGAGGCGAGGTGTTCCGGCACACGCGCGCTGGCTTCGATCATACTCAGATCGACGATTTCAATCAACGACTGATCCGGTGTGATGGGTTGGCCTACGGAGATATCCACTTTGGCGATAATTCCTGCCATCGGTGCGGTGAGCATGATAGTCGGTGGCGGGTCGCCGGGTTGCCGACTCTCGACCCACATCAGTTCTTCACCTTCATCGACTATTTGATCCGGAATGGCGAGCACTGAAAACGCACGACCTGGCACACGACTACTGACGATGGCCTTCTTTCCGGGTAACACTTCGATGCGTCCGAGAGTGAAGATGGTTTCTTCAAAATTTGTCTCTTCAGCTTCCACGGTCTCAACGCCAAGGTTTTTGATACTCGATTCATCGAGGATTACCGTGGTGTCTTTGCGTCCGGGATCTGAGGCTAGAGCTGGTCCTCCGGTTGAACTACCGAGAGCGAAGAGGATTAGTATAATGTAGAGATAATTCATAAAATTCACGGGAGGCGATGATTACTTGCTGGGGTTGGCAAGATGCGATTGCGGAGTTGGAGCCGAGTAAGTCGCTGCCTCGTAGCGGATGCGAGCCAGATGATAATCACGAGTCGCCTCTAAGACGGCCGCTTCGAGTTGTAGCCTTTGTTCGCGAGCACGCAGAACTGTGAGGAGATCGGTTTGGCCGGTTTCGTAGGCTTTTTCTAACTTACTGGTTTGCTCGATGACAAGGGGGAGAAGTTTTTCTTTGGTCTCATTTGCGAGCGAAGCAAAGGCTGCCATCTCATTGCGAGCGGCCTGAGCCTCATTGGCAATGAGTGAACCGAGCGCCTTGGTTTCTAAAGCTGTTCGTTGGGATCGGGCAGTTTTCTCAGCGATTTCTCCCTCATTGCGATTCCAGAAAGGGAGGGGAAGGGAAAGTCGCACGCCGAAGAAGTTGGTGCGCTCCAGTCCGTTGGGGGCATCTTCCATCCGTTCACCTTCCCACATCACTCCGGCCGTGAGGTCATCCCACTTTCGGCTCTTGGCGAGCCCGATTTCGTCTCGTGCAGCATCCTCGGCAAGACGAGAGAGCTGATAGTCTGCGCGGTTTTGCCAGGAGCTTTTGGCAGGGAGTGTCATCACAGGCAGATTGCCCGAGATACTGAGGCTGTCTTCTGGAGACAGTCCGAGCTTGGGCTTGAGTTCGCCGAGGATGCTGATTCGTTCCGTCTCGATCTTACGGCCTTCCAGTAACAGACGCTGGCTGTCTACTTGTGCTTGAGCGGCATCGAGCGGTGAAATCTCACCTGCGGCAGCGCGTTCCACGGCAAATTTGGATAGCTTCTGAGACAATTCGGTTTGCTGTTTACGCAAGGCGCCCTGTTGTTCCAGTGAAACAAGCTTTATGGCCAAAGATTGACCTTCGGCGATGAGTTTTCTCTCTCTGTCCAACACTTCTAGTTCAGCGGCGGCGACGAGTTTTTTGGACAGCGCTTTCTCCAATCGAAGTCTTGCGGTGAGTGGAAATTTTTGATCAAAGGAGAAACCGAGAGTTCCTTCATCAAAACGACGATCATGAGTTAAGTTGACACCAACTTCCGGATTGGAGAGTCGGCCTGAACCGAGTAGCCTACCTTCAGCCTCCGCGATACTTAGGCGGGCCGCCTTGAGCGCAGGATTATGCTTGAGAGTGTAGTCTGGAATGCTGGACAGGGGGATTTTGATGTCACCAGCAATAGCCGTGAGTGGAAAAAATAATGATAGCAAAACAAAAGGAATTTTCATAATAAGAAAGCATATTCACGGGCATGACGTAGCCACATGATGGATTAGAGGGGGCGTATTTTACGCCTGCTTTCAAAGGCTCAAATCAGAAACACGACGCTCTGATGAACTCGTAACGACAGTGGTAGACTGTGTTGAATAGGGTATGCATCACTTCCTGCAACCTGCGCGCTGGTTGAGAGGGGATTCAAAACAAGTGGGGTAGGTAGAACAAAAAGTATCGCAAAGACAGGTGTCTCCAGTGAAACTTGAGTGAATAACTGCGTGCGAGCCTTTAAGTCTTTTTTGAGTGGTGCGTGCTGTTGAGTTTCGCCCTGTTGCTGATCGCAGTCATGATCCTCATGATGATCTTCTGTGACTGCTTGATGATGCGTTGAAGGGGAATCGTGGCAGTGATCGATTGTCGTCACGATGGGTTCATCACTACAGGCGCAAACGTAATCTTGAAATTGTAACCCAAACACCTGCGCCCAAAGCATCGCCAGCAGCGTGCAAAAGATCATGAGGTGTTTGGTGATGTGACACATACGCATAGAGATATACGCATGAGGAAGAGAAAGAGTCAAGCTAACCCATTAGGGTTGATTAGCTTTTGCGGAAGATCGACTCGTGCTCTTTGTCGCCGACTTTCAAATAACGGTAATAAACTTCGAGCATCAGTGTGCACATGGCAGTGGAGTAGATATCGCCACCGCCTGAGTTGGCGCCAAGGCCTTTCCCATTGCTTTTCCAGCTGCCATTTGGTTGTTTCTTTGAGAGAATGATGGGCATTACCTGCTTATTCCAGGCGCTCCATTCTTCTCCACCGGCTTGAAAAAAGGCCTGTTGATAATAATACCAGTTGTAGAGGTTGGCATTGTCCCATGTTGGAGGTTCACTTTTGAACATGTCAGCCGCAAACTTGACGCCTTTTTTTACCGTAACACTTTTCCCTTTACCCATGGTTTGTAATCCAAGGATTCCGACACCGGAGAGATCCCACTGATTGTAATGGCTCTCTCTGTTAGCGCCACCGAAGCCGCCATCTTTGGTTTGTTTGCCTTCAAAGTATTTTTCAACCTTTGCTAGGGATGCATGCAAGCCATCAATTTTCAAGCTGGTGAGTTTCGCGGCTTTTAAAGCCTGAAATTGCCATCCTGCGACTGATAAGTCTTCACGGTCCTGAGCATAGGTGCCGGACGTTTGATCATAGACCCAGCTCCCGCTTTTTTGCTGATTGTCGATGATTGTTTTTACACCGCTCTCGAAGGCTTCTCTCATGCCGGGCAGTTGTTTGTTACCGAGTCGCGCCAGTGTATACATCTCACCCA
>VFKY01000356.1 GCA_009885275.1 Verrucomicrobiota bacterium
AAAGGCAACGATGGGCACTAGATCATGCCAATTTTCGTAAAGGACTCGACGGAACATAAGGCGGTTTAATGGGAGGTTGGTGTCTCGCGATATTTATCTGGAATACCCGGCTTGATTGGGAAGGGCTGACTCATCCAAGGCTGCTCCTTCTCACGTTCCGGAGGCACTTCGCTTTGACCTGCTTTTTGCAAGTAAGCAATCAGGGCAACAATCTGACTGTCAGGATAAGCAAACGCGCCCGCCGCTTTCAAGTCAGTGGCAATGACGCTTCCCTGCTCAATGGCTTTTTGTTCAATTTCATGACTGGTCATTGCGGGATAAGGCACCCCTATTCTTCGTTGCACGGCGATCTTATTGGGCAACTCTCGAATATCTGTCTTATTCTCAAAGAGCCATGGATAGTTCGGCATGTTAGAACCAGCGGAAACTGCCCGTGGATCCTTCATGTGATTATAGTGCCACAAGTTCGGATATTTTCCGCCGATGCGTGCCAGATCAGGCCCCGTCCGTTTACTGCCCCATTGAAACGGATGATCATAAATACTCTCACCAAGGCGTGAGTAATCGCCATAGCGAAGCACGTCCGGCACCATCGTACGAATCATCTGCGAGTGACAGTTATAGCAACCTTCACTGACATAAAGATCACGACCAGCAAGCTCCAATGGCGTGTAGATTTTTTGAAGTTTATCCTCAATATTCTTTGCACGATTCACCGTGATCGTGGGCAATATTTGAACCATGCCCCCAATGGCTACTGAGATAAGGGTGAGCAGCGTGAAAGGCAGATAGTTCTCCAAGAGTCGATCATACCAAAAGGCCCAGGTCTTACCGCTTTCCTTAAACTTACGAACTCCCATCCAACCCAAAAGCGCTGCGCTCAACAATGCTCCGAGATCGGCGTAGTTCGGGAGGAAAAACCAGGCAAACATAAACATCATGCCAAAAAACACATAGGTCAGAGGATCATTCACGAAGACGTCTTTCCACTTCATGGCATCCTGTCCAGCCGCGCGCTCTACGAATACTTCGCGGGTTTCAGTGACCGGCTTGCCGCTGCGAATCGTCCGATAAAGATTGTAGCACATGAGGAGATAGCCCACGAGATACAAGCCGCCACCAATGACACGCATCAGCATCATCGGCCGAATCGCATCAAGTGTTTCGATGAAGTTCGTATAAGCCAACACCGTGCCGCCATCCGTCGTCGCATTGAGCATGAGACCCTGCATTACTCCGCTGACCCACATCGAGGCGACGTAAAAGAGAATCCCAATGGTGGCGATCCAAAAGTGGAAGTTAGCAAGCGCAATGGAATGAAGTTTTGTTCCCCAGAGACGCGGCGCCAACCAATAAAACATCCCTGCGGCCATAAAACCATTCCATCCCAACGTACCACTATGCACGTGTCCAATGGTCCAGTCGGAATAATGGGAAAGGGCATTGACCGCTCTGATAGAAAGAAGCGGCCCTTCAAAGGTACACATCCCATAAAAAGTTACCCCAGCGACAAAAAACTTGATCACGGGATCGGTGCGCAACTTATCCCATGCACCACGCAGTGTGAGTAATCCGTTCAACATGCCACCCCACGAAGGCGCCCACAACATAAGACTAAAAAGCATGCCCAGCATCTGCAACCAATGTGGCAGAGTCGTATTTAGTAAATGGTGCGGCCCGGCCCAGATGTAGATGAACACCAGCGACCAGAAGTGAATGATGCTCAACCGGTAGGAGTAAACCGGACGCTCCGCCGCCTTGGGCAGAAAGTAATACATAATCCCGAGGATGGGTGTGGTGAGAAAGAAGGCGACCGCATTATGTCCATACCACCACTGCACAAGGGCATCCTGAACTCCGCCAAAAATGGGATAACTGTGCGTCCAAGAGGTCGGGATCGAAAGGTGATTGACGATGTAGAGCATCGCCACCGTAACGATCGTGGCGATGTAAAACCAAAGCGCCACATAAAGCGATGGCTCATTCCGCTTCTTCAGCGTCCAAAAAAAGTTGATGGCAAAAACAACCCATATCAGTGTCACCGCAATATTAATGGGCCAGATCAACTCAGCGTATTCTTTGCCTCGGGAATACCCTAACGGAAGCGTTATCGCAGCCGCTAAGATGATCAATTGCCAACCCCAGAAGTGAATACTGGAGAGTAAATCCGATGCCGTCCGTACCTTGCAAAGACGCTGGGTTGAGTAGTAAATGCCGGCGAACATCATATTGCCGACAAAAGCAAAGATGGCAGCATTGGTATGCAGCGGGCGCAGACGGCCAAACGTCAGCCATGGCAGATCAAAGTTCATTTGCCAGTAGTTGAGTTGCGAAGCGATCACCACCCCCACGAGTAACGCCACCGCACCCCATATGACGGAGGCCAGCATGAACTGCCTCACCGTGCGGTCATCATATTCAATCGTAATTTTGGAACTGGTCTGATTCATGTTAAGAGTGTTATTTCAATGAAAACTATCAGGGGTGTTTAGCGCTTGTTCTTAGTACCCGGCAGTCCCTCATCAAGTGGCAGCAAGGCGTCTTGTTCCATGCTGTGGCGGGTACGCCGCTGACTGCCTAGAAACAACACCACAAAAAAGACGGCCAGAAGCAGACTTAGAAAAATGGTGACGGCGAGTACTTCCACAGCGAGAATTTTGAACTGCTGAAATCAAACACTCATGCGTGTCACATTCTCAGCACATCTTGGGCAAGCTGCCCCGTTTCTTGCTTTATCTTGGCCAATCCATTGCTCTTCTTTATCCTGCTCACTCACCATGAAAATACCGCTTACCATCCTGACTGCTTTTTTCATGCTCCTTAGCGTATCTCAAGCAGAAAGGACTGTCCGTGTCTTCGTCGCTTTGTGTGACAACAAAACCCAAGGCATCATTCCCGTAGGTCAAAAAATCGGCAATGGAGACTTGCCCGATGACAACCTCTACTGGGGTTGTACGGATGGTTTTGGATCCTATTTCAAGCGCAGCAAAGACTGGAAGGTGCTGGCTTCCACTTCCGACATTTCCACTTCTGTTCTCCGAAGCATGAAATTAAAACACACCAGAGAGGATGTATCGCTGACCGCTGAGGCTTATCGCGGTTCGGAGATCAAGCACTGCATCGAAGATTTTGAGGCGGCGATCGAGAGCGGCAACTACGATCTCGTCGCATTCATCGGACACAACGGCTTGATGGATTTTCAACTGCCGAGTCGGCAGAAACAAGCCGCCACCAAAACAGAAGCCATCGTGCTTTGCTGCCGCAGCGATGTCTATTTCGGCCCGAGATTGCAATGGATCGGCAGTAAGCCGGTGCTACTCACCCAACAGCTCATGTATCCTGGAGCCTTCATCCTGCACGATGTCCTCAACGTCTGGATCGCAGGGGGAACTCCCGTCGCCATGCGTGAGGCCGCAGGTCGAGCCTATGCGAAAAATCAGAAGATTTCGATCAAAGCTGCGACCGGCATTTTTGCGCCGCCTTTGCCGTGATCGGATGAAATGTAATCAAGGAAGCGCGAGGATTCGCTACGCGCTCGCTTTCTTGACGCGCACCAAGCGAACGCCTTTTTCTTGCTCTTCGATCTCGAATTTTACAGGCAGGAACTTGGGGATTAAATCCATCTGGGCATGCGTGTGTTTACTCATTGCAAAAGTGGTAAATGATCCCGTCCCGGCTAGCGCCAGCGGCAACAACAGTTGATCCGTCAAATGCATCCCCACTGCTGCATCGTTGCCAAGATAGTTGCTCAATCCTTTGGCGGCAGAACTGCCCACCGATTCCGCATTACGTCCAATCTGGGCCACTGCGGAAGAAATTTCAGTCACATGCTCATAAGTCGCGCCCAGCATCACAATACTTCCGGGACCGGGACTTTCATCAGCGGATTGAATCGCGATAATTGAAGGCTCCCAGCCCATCATGCTGATGGCGGTTTGCTGCTCTCTCTCAGCAATGAATGGCGAGAGATGGGCATGCAGAACAGTCCCCCAAGTGCGAACGAGATCGCCTCGATCCAGTAAGCTCAAACGTTTCCATTTTTTTATCGGATGTATGGTTCCAGTAATCGCTCCACCGCCGACTTGCATGAATCCTGGGCGCTCCAATTCAAAGGATACTTTCGCGCCCATACGACGCAGCACCGGAAGAAAACACTGATCAATAAATTCAAACGGCGGCGCCAACGGATTATGCGTGCCTCCTTCGATTCGTAGGGTGCTGGGCGCTTCTGCTTGTAACAAGGCAGGGAGCAGTGTTTGAAAAACCAGCGTCGTGCTACCGCCGGTGCCGATGGCAAAGGCATAATTACCCGCCTTGATTTTACCGGGAGCAAACACCAATTCCATTGATCCCAAATCAGCGCCATCAACAGCAGCATCGCTAATCTCCGTAGCTGCTTTCACACAAGTCAAATGCTGACGCATCAAACCAGGTTTAGGTCTACGCGCGCCGCGAATGTTGATCATGCGAAAAGACTGCCCTGTCACCATGGAAAGAGAAAGAGCCGAGCGTAGAATCTGTCCGCCACCGTTGGAGCCATCGATTTGAATCATGAGTATTTTATATCTATCCGTTAATCGTCTGCGCCGCTGGAATCTTTAATCACGAAACGTGCTTTCAGTGTAGCGACACTTCTGGCTAAACCAGCGGTTTCCACGCTATTTAAAACTTCCTTGAAGTCTTTGTAAGCCGCAGGCGCTTCGTCCTTGGGATACTGTCGGCAATTAGTGAGAATGTCATAGGATTCAAAATCTGCATCAACCGTTGCTTGATCGAGAGCGCGGATCGCTGCCTTACGGCCCAATGCACGCCCTGCACCGTGATTTACACTGTAACAAGTCTTCACTGCACCGGGCTGCGCAACCATAACCACCGATCCATCACGAGGGTTTCCCGGTAATAAGATCGGATGCCCCGTTTCAGCATAGATCGTCTCTTTCAAGGCATGATGTCCCGCAGGAAATGCGCGGGTTGCTCCCTTGCGATGAACCCAGGCGATCTTGTTATCCACTACTTCCTGACGAGCGATGTTGTGACTGATGAAATACACGAGCTTCCCTTGTATCCCCGGCAGCACTTCCTGAAATGCTTCCAGCACAAGCGCATTGATCAACATATGATTGACCGTCGCAAAGTTACACCCCAGCGACATGTCATCGATGTAATCATTGGCCTGTGGAGTGCCAAGAGGCGCATAGACAAGCTGCTTATCTCCCGCTGGGAACGGCGTGCTCCATTGATTGAAGTGTTCTTCCAACAGTTTGAATTGACGCTGAGCAAGGATATTTCCAAATCCGCGCGACCCGCAGTGACTCAGAAAGGCGACATGATTATGCTTCAATCCGAAGACCTCAGCGGCATTCTTCACCGCAGGATCATCAATCAACTCCACGACTTCGCATTCCCCGAAGTGATTTCCACCCCCGTAGGATCCAAGTTGTAACATCTTGCTCTCAAAGTTTGGCATCCCGTTAAAGCTACGAATTTTCTCCAGGCGTTCACCTAACGTCGAAACGTTCCCGTCATGACCGTAGTGATGCGCATCTTCGCAGTGTTCCGCCCATTCAGGAGGAATCCCGAGCGCTTCGCACACGGCACGGCTTGCGCCTTCGATACAAACTTGAACACCAAGATCAGGTGAAACACGACGCGATTTTTTAGCTTCACGCTGACCACGCCCCGCCCCTGTCGGCGTACGTTGCACGATGGCTTCAATCAAGGCGCGACGCACTCGCTTGTCGATGATCTCCTCCTGAGGAAGATCGAACTGGAGCAGGCTCATCGAGCACTTGATGTCCACGCCGACAGGACCGGGATAGATGTGCGTCGGAGAGACCATGACACACCCGATCGGCGCGCCATAGCCGACATGGGCGTCAGGATTCACCACGACCTCGGTTACTCCGGGTGCGGCGCGACAATTAAGAGCCTGTTGCAAGGTCTGGTCATCAAAGGTCTGGCGAATCGCCTCGTTCCCGATCACTGTGATCGGCTTACCTTTGCTGTCAGGCAGAGGCAGGAACGCTTCCGCTTCCGAAGTAGGATGGAGTTGGATGGTATTGCTCATATTAATATGTAAATAGAAGTGTTTGTATTAAGGTCTTATACCGTGGCGTGCTTTAGTTTATCGCTATCCGTAAGCCCAAGAACAAGACTTGTGTTCTTGGAATCACGAAGATTGTTGAGAGTGTCCAGATAGCGGAGTTGCAAGAGTTCAGGGTTATCACGCATCAGTTTTGCCGCATTAGCGAGCGTGCGCAGAGTTGCGGTTTCAGCGCGAGCTTTTTCCAATGATGCGTGCGCTTCTTGACGTTGTTGCAAAGCAGACATGAAGCTACGTTTCAATTCTCCCGGAAGCATCACATCACGCAAAGCGACGCGATGAAACTCCACTCCGAGGTGCTTGCAACGCTCCGTCATGAGAATCGTCAGCTTTTCATCTTGAAGGTTTTTCTGACTCAAAAAATCCTCAGCAGTCGAAGCGGACACCACTTCGCGCAGCGCCAATTGCAAGTCGGCGTAGAGCAAGGCGTAAGGCTCAGCAATGGCACGAGTCAAAGTCAGAGCATCAACCACACAATAGGTGGCGAGCGCACTCACTTTCAGCACCACATGGTCGGCAGTCAGCACTTCCTGTCCCTGCACCACGAGTTGTTGTTCACGCTTGTCGAGAATCATCACGGTGTAGCCGTTCTTCCAAAAACGATACTTTCCAGAAGAAAGCGTCGCCTTGTAAGCACCATTTCGATAGAGCAGCGCTGTCTGATAATCTTGCACCGTGAAACTGATGCCACGCTTGATGGTTTTGATGATGATTTGCATATGTTTTAATCTGAGTTTTAAGTTAGTGCTGCAGCGAGGCTTGGCGTAACGCAGACATCCTGATCGCGGGAGCCAGCACTCCATCAGGCGGCGAACCACTTGATTTCTGAAACTGACTCACAAAGCGAACTGGCTATCCGTTTCCACCTGCCGAAGCAGGCTTCCACATCGTCACACCGAGAAGCTCTCGCTGCCGGGGAGTCGAACCCCGTTTTTATTACCGGTTTGAGTTAGCGCTCCATTCTATGGTCGGCTTCGTTGGCCTATCGCCTCAGTTGCCGCTCGGAGTTTGGAGCGATGCAGACTACATATGCCAAGAGCGTGCCAAGTAAGATTTCCAACGCCTCCAAAACGTCTACAAGGCTTGTGAAATATAGGAAAAATGTTACTAAATATAAATTCAGCGTGTTTTCAAAAGGCGAGTAAATCTGGCATAATATTATACTATAAGCGATTGCTTTATATTATAGGATAAGTCATCTTATTTCACATTGGTCTTTTATGAAAAAAGCGCTCACTGTTATCGGCTTCTTAGGCTCATCTCTTGATCAACCGCGTGGAAGAGGGGCTGAACGCTTTAGTTTTTGGCGTCCTACGGTCAGTATTTTTCAACATGAGGATCTGTTGGTTTCCACGCTGGAGTTGTTGGTTGATAAAAAATTCATGCCTCTGGCAAAACTGGTGGCGGAAGATATTCGCCTCCTGTCGCCAGAAACCACAGTCAATCTGATTGAGCTCGGCTTCGATGACGCTTGGGATCTGCAGGAGGTTTATGAGAAGCTCTATGATTGGGTTCGAGCTTATCCGTTTGACCCTGAGCACCAAGAATATTTGGTACACCTCACTACAGGAACTCACATTGCGCAGATTTGCTGGTTCCTTCTCACTGAGGCCCACTACCTACCGGGACGACTGCTGCAAACCTCGCCCCCTCTGGGCCGTGGACGAGGAGCATCCTCACGCAGTGGCTATGAAATTATTGATCTCGATCTCTCAAAGTATGATCGACTCTCTACTCGCTTAGCAAAGGAGCACGAAGAGACTCTTGATTTTTTAAAGAGTGGCATTCCCACAAAAAATAAGCACTTCAATCAACTCATTACGCAAATCGAACGTGTCGCCACAAGTTCCGATGCCCCCATACTGCTGACGGGCCCCACCGGCGCAGGGAAATCCATGCTCGCTGGTCGCATCTACGAGCTAAGCAAGACGCGAGCGGGACTAACAGGAAAGTTTGTCGAAGTGAACTGCGCAACCTTGCGAGGCGATCAAGCGATGTCGGCCTTGTTCGGACACAAGCGCGGTGCTTTCACTGGCGCGCAAACGGACCGGCCAGGTTTACTCAAGGAAGCGGATAAGGGGCTGATCTTTCTCGACGAAATAGGCGAGCTTGGAGCTGACGAACAAGCGATGCTTCTGCGTGCCCTCGAAGATAAAACTTTTCTTCCTCTTGGCTCCGACAAGTCCGTCAGCAGTAATTTTCAACTTATTGCTGGTACCAACAAGGATTTGCGCGCAGAAGTGGCCACGGGACGATTTCGCGAAGATTTACTCGCACGTATCAATCTCTGGACATTCACGCTACCCGGCCTGTCAGAGCGACGTGAAGACATCGCAGCGAACGTTGATTATGAATTAGAACGATTCACGAAGACAAAACGTCACCAAGTACGATTCAATAAAGAAGCGCGTGATAAGTTCCTTAAATTCAGTCATAGCACCGAAGCTAAATGGTGTGCAAACTTTCGTGATCTCAATGCCGCAGTGATTAGACTTGCCACGCTTGCGCCCCAAGGACGCATCACTGAGGATTGCGTGAGCAATGAAATCACTCGACTAAAAAACAGTTGGGAACGGCCCAGCGAATCAAGGAAGCCAGCCTCTCTAGGAAAAACACCAGCGCTGAGCGATATCGAGCGCTCACACTTCGATCCCTTTGATCTCGTTCAACTCGATTACGTCGTCGATGTCTGTAGAGCAAGTAAAAGCTTATCTGAGGCCGGACGCAGCCTCTTTGCTATCTCGCGAGCCGCTCGTGCAAATACCAATGATGCCGATCGGCTCAAAAAATATTTAGCGCGCTTCGGGCTGAGTTGGGCTGCGCTATCAAAAGTAGTGACCGAATCGTAAGCTCGATTTCTTGCTTTATCTTGGCCAATCCATTGCTCTTCTTTATCCTGCTCACTCACCATGAAAATCGCCGTCTTCAGCACCAAGAGTTACGATGAACAATTTTTTAAGGCTTCCAAGGCTTCATCAGCCCATGAGCTGGTGTTCTTCGATGTCAGGCTCGATGAAAAGACAGTGCAGTTGGTGGTGGGCTTTGATGCGATTTGCGTTTTTGTTAATGATGCCATAAATGCCACCGTCATCGACCGTCTTGCTGACAGCGGTGTGCGAATCATTGCCATGCGTTGCGCCGGCTATAACAATGTCGATCTCATCCGCGCCAAAGAGCGTGGCCTCAGCATTGTTCGAGTGCCCGCCTATTCCCCCTATGCCGTGGCAGAGCATGCCGTGGCTCTTTTGCTGGCACTGAATCGACATCTCCACAAAGCCTACAACCGAGTCCGCGAAGGCAACTTTGAATTAAGTGGCTTAATGGGACTTGATCTTCATGGAAAAACCGTATGCGTGGTAGGCACTGGTAGGATCGGCGCCATCTTTGCTCAGATCATGCATGGTTTCGGTTGCCAGTTGCTCGCTGTGGATAGTTATCAAAATCCTGATGTTCTCAAACTCGGGGCGACTTACATGCCACTTGAGGAAGCACTGCCACAAAGTGATGTCATCAGCCTGCACTGCCCACTGACGCCCGAAACAAAACATCTCATCAATCATGACCGACTCGTCCGCATGAAGCACGGTGTCTTGCTCGTGAACACGGGACGTGGCGCTCTCATCGATACCAAAGCAGTAATCGCCGCACTCAAGAGTCACATTCTTAGAGGGCTCGCCCTCGATGTTTACGAAGAAGAAGATAAATTGTTTTTTAGTGATCACTCCCACGAAATTATCTCTGACGACACCTTCATGCGATTGACCACCTTTCCCAATGTTCTCATCACTGGGCATCAGGCTTTCTTTACCCATGAAGCACTCACCCAGATCGCTGAAGTCACGCTGGGGAATCTCATAGAATTTGAGAAAACGGGTAAATGCACAAATGAAGTGAAATAATTTTGAGGTGATAATTGAAAGACGAGGTGCCTCACCTCGTTACGGGGGTTGCTCAGCCCTTTATGAAAATCCATATTATCCTCTGCACATTTCTCACCCTTGTCACGGTACAGGCAGCCGAGACGGTCAAGCCGAGCCAACGACCCAATGTGCTAGTCATCGTTGCTGATGACCTTGGCTACAGTGACGTCGGTTTTCAGGGTTCAAAAGATATTCCCACACCTCATCTTGACCGACTCGCCGCTACCAGTGTTCGCTGCACCAATGGGTATGTCTCCCATCCATTTTGTAGCCCGACCCGCGCAGGCATCATGACCGGTCGTTACCAACATCGCTTTGGACACGAGAACAATCCCGTGTGGTTGCCAGAAGACACGAAACAAGGCCTGCCCCTCAATCAGATTACTCTTCCTGAGCTCATGCAAAAAGCTGGATATACCACTGGGGCCGTCGGCAAATGGCATCTCGGTGCACACCCGCAGTTTCATCCCATGAAACGTGGATTTGCTGAATACTTCGGTGTGCTGGGAGGCGGTCATATATATTTCCCTAATGACAAGGGTGGAGCGGAATACACGATCCCACTCAATCGCAATGGGGTAGATGAACCGCAAAAGAAATATCTAACCGAGCAATTCGGTGATGAAGCCAACGCCTTCATCCAACGCCATGCCGCTCAAGAAAAACCGTGGTTACTCTATCTGGCGTTCAATGCACCTCATACCCCTTTACAAGCGCCTGAGAGCTGGCTGGAAAAATTAACCTCTATTACCGATAAGAGCCGCCGTACATACGCGGCAATGGTTTGCGCCCTCGATGCCGCAGTAGGCCAGGTATTAGATCAACTCGAAACAACGAAGCAACGGCAAAACACTCTCATCTTTTTTATCAGCGACAATGGGGGGCCTAATCTCGCGGGCAAAAGTGGAACTAACTTCACCGATAACAGCCCTTTGCGGGGTGCCAAGGGCATGGTCTATGAGGGAGGCATCCGCGTTCCATTTCTCGTTAGCTGGCCAGAAAAACTCCAGCCCGGCACTTATGATCAGCCGGTGACCTCTCTCGACATTTTACCCACAGCCGTCACCCTTGCCGGCGGCGAAATCCCGCAGGATAGAATCATTGATGGCGTCAACCTCATTCCCTTCCTCAGCAAAGAGAAGAGTAGCGCACCCCATGATACTCTTTTCTGGCGCACTCACGGGCCAAAGGGCAATCATGCGATACGTCAAGGGAACTGGAAACTCGTGCAACTCATCGGTGGAAAAGCGCAACTTTACGATCTTTCCACAGACGTTGGAGAATCAAAAGACCTTGCAGCAGAGAAACCTGAAATGGTCACACAACTCACCAGTGCCATTGAGGAGTGGGGAAAAGGTACTGTCCCGCCAGTATTTGAAAGCCCAAAAGAAATAAAACGCCCACTAAAATGAAGAAACCCTAGGTGCAAAGTTATCATGAACGCCTTTGCTGTCACCACTCCAAAACAACTGCTTCCCTTGATGAATAAATTACTCGCGCTCACAACTCTGCTCCTAGCTCCTCTCCTTCTCCATGGCGCTGAGGAAAAGCCAACAACCCCAGCTAAGTTCAACATCCTGCATCTTCATGCAGACGATCATCGCGCCGATGGTCTTCATGCGCTCGGCAACGCGTTACTCCAAACACCCAATCTCGATACTCTAGCTGACCGAGGAGTGACCTTCACGCATTGCTACACCATGGGCTCCATGGTTGGTGCAGTGTGTCTCCCCAGCCGCACGATGTTGCTCACTGGTAAATCTTGGCTGCGAATCCCCAATGGACGAGACAAGCAAGTCGACGCTTCACAATCACTGCCAAAAGTTCTCAGTGCCGTTGGTTACGAAACTTTTCATGTTGGCAAGGGTGGCAATGAATTCACAGCGGGGCTCAACGCCTTCGATACCAGCCTGCGCATGGACGATCATACCGTAGAAATACGCCGTGGCTCCAGCGAACGTCATGCTGATGCAACCATCAAGTATCTCAAGGAGCGCACGAACGCCACGAAACCCTTCTACATTTACTTCGCCCCACCCGTCCCGCACGACCCACGCGTGGCAGCGCCTGAGTTTCACCACTTTTACACTGCCGACAAAATACCACTCCCTGTTGCCTTCATGCCGCAGCATCCATGGGACAATGGCGAGATGACCGTACGTGACGAGCAGCTCGCGCCGTGGCCTCGCACGCCTGATGATACGAAGCAACAACTTGCCGACTACTACGCGTGCGTCACTGGCCTCGATCATCATATTGGTCGGATCTTTGAACAACTCAAGGCGACCGGACAATGGGACAACACCATCATTATTTTCACCGGCGACAACGGGCTTTCACTCGGGGAACACGGATTGTTTGGGAAACAAAACCTCTATGAGTTCGGCGGCATGCATGTGCCCTGCGTGATCGCCGGACCTGGCATCGCCAAGAACAAGAGCGATGCGCTGATCTATCTTATGGACTTATTTCCCACGCTCTGTGATTTTGCAGGTGCGAATATTCCTGCTGGCGTGGAAGGCAAAAGCATCGTCCCCATTATTAAAGGCAATGGCACTAAAGTCCGTGATGTTCTCTACACCGCCTACCGCGACTGCCAACGCGCCGTTCGCGACGAGCGCTGGAAACTTATCCGCTACCCATTGGTGGATAAAACTCAACTCTTCGATCTCAGTGTCGACCCACATGAGTTAGTCAACCTCGCTGAGAAGCCTGAGCATGCTGAAAAAATTTCCGCGATGACCGCCATGCTCGAAAAGGAAATGGCCAACTATGCCGACACCGCGCCACTCAAGATTGCCAATCCGAACGCGGCTGAGTGGTTCCCACCAGCGCCAAATGCGAAGCCGCCCAAAAAGCGTTAAGCTAGTCCCTACGCGGCACCATCTCCTGATGCTGACGCACCTTGAGAATGGTGTTTTCAGGAAGCACCCCACTGAAGCTCGCACAGGGATAAATGATGCAGCGACGTCCAACAAGACTGCCGGGACTAATAACACTGTTGCAACCGATCTCAGCATGATCGCCAATGATCGCACTGAATTTGCGCAACCCTGTGGCGATGAATTCTGCACCCGATTTAAGCATCACCTCAGCGCGATCAAGTCGCACATTGGACAAGATAACGCCGGCACCAAGATGCGCTTTGAAACCAAGTACCGCATCACCGACATAATTAAAATGAGGCACTTCACAGCCGTCAAACAACACGCAGTTCTTGAACTCAGAGGAATTTCCTAGGACAACGTTGTCACCCACAATGACGTTTTCGCGAATATACGCTCCGCTGCGCACCTGACAGTTTTCCCCGATCCAAGCCGGACCTTTGATGACTGCTCCGGCTTCCACCACACTGCCCACCCCTAGGAAGACCTGATCTCCGACCATTGCCAGTGGCGACACCGTGCCTAAAATGGCAGGCTTCAAATGCTGCTTCAGATAACTCTCGATCCTACTCAACGCACTCCACACGGGTTGATCCAGAAGAAACAAATCCCCATGGATTGTGTGCGTTAAATCAAGGTAGTCGCTGGGAAGCATCGGCTGTGTTATACCGTCATGATTTCTTTTTCTTTGGAAACGACATGCTCATCGATTTCCTTGATCTTCTTATCCGTCATCGTCTGCACCTCTTTTTCGGAACGATGCAGATCGTCTTCGGTAATCAGACTGTCATTTTCTAATTTTTTTAGCGACTCGATACCATCGCGGCGCGCTGAGCGCACGCGGACTCGGGCATCTTCCGCCATGCCTTTGATGGCTTTAACCATCTGCTGACGGCGTTCCGTGGAAAGTTCAGGCACAGGCAAACGGATCACCTTTCCTTCAATGGAGGGATTTAGTCCCAGTCTGGATTCGTTGATGCCGCGCTCAATATCTTTAAGCGTCGCGGGATCGAACGGCTCAATGCGAATGAGTCGCGGTTCTGGCGTAGAGATCATAGCCAACTGTTTCAGCTTCATGTTGCTGCCATAACTCATGACATGAATATCCACATTTTCGACGATCGTCGGAGAGGCTTTGCCAGTGCGCACTTGGGAAAATTCGTGGATGGCATGTTCGACCGCCTTGGTCATGTGATCTGCAGCATTAGCGATGGCTGACTTTAAGGGCATAGAAATAAATGATTAGTGGTTTAAAGCTTTTCACAAAGCAAAAAGCTATGCAAGAAAGCACATCCCGCGGCATTGTCACGCTTCGTCCGTCACGATCGTGCCGATGGTCTCACCGATCAGGGCCTTGCGAATATTGTCAGGTTCATTCATCGAGAATACCACGATGGGCATGTTGTTCTCCTGACAGAGACTGAAGGCGGTGGCATCCATGACCTTGAGTTGACGAGTCAACGCCTCATGAAAACCAATGCGTTCAAAACGAACTGCATCGGGATTCTTGTTGGGGTCACTGTCGTAAATACCATCCACTTTGGTAGCCTTCAGCACCACATCCGCCCCGATTTCACTAGCGCGCAGTGCAGCAGTCGTATCGGTGGTGAAAAATGGATTGCCCGTGCCCGCAGCGAAAATGACGACGCGCCCCAGTTCAAGATGGCGCATGGCTTTGCGGCGAATGAATTGCTCTGCCACATTGTCCATTTTGATAGCGCTCTGCACTCGAGTTGGCACATCCATGGCTTCCAGCATCGACTGCACCGCCAGCGAGTTCATGACCGTGGCGAGCATGCCCATGTAGTCGGCAGTGGCTCGATCCATGCCGCGATTACTCGCACTGACGCCACGCCAGAAGTTTCCACCGCCAACAACGAGGGCGATCTCCAATCCGGTCTGATGAGCCGCTTTAATTTGGGAAGCAATGCTTTCGACAATAGGAGGCGAGATATTGTCCTGACTGCCAATTTCTCGAAGCGCTTCACCGCTTAGCTTTAAAAGAACTCGTTTGAACTTGCGTGTGCCTGTGTGTGCCATCGTTTCTGCTGGATTTTGTTTATCAAACATGAAGCAGGCAACGATGCAAAGATAAAACGTGATCGCTTGAAAATTGCGATGGCCGGGCGGGATCCCTTTTATTCGTAATGCGTCCAGAGTCTGAGCACTTTCACCGCATGCTCTTCCTGCAGGACTTCATACACCAGGCGATGCTGGATGTTGATCCTTCGGGAATAAGCGCCACTCAAGTCCCCCGCCAGTTTCTCAAAAGGCGGCGGGGTCTTGAAAGGATCCCGGGCGATGACCTCCAGCAACTCCCCGGCCTTGGGCTTCAATCCGCTTGAGGCCAGTTTTTTGGCGTCCTTCTGCGCCTGTTTGGTAAAGAGCAATTTCCACTTCACCATTTCAGGGTCGTGGCACAGTCTTTAACTTTGGTCGCCATGCCTTGCTTGATGGAAGCACGCATCCCGGGAATCGACAGGAGATAAAGGGTTTCCTGGATGGCACTCCAGTCTTCTTCGGAGATCAGGACCGCATTACTGCGCTTGCCGGTGATCTGGATGGGCTGATGCGATGCAGACGCCTGATCGATAAGCGTATACAACTGCGCCCGGGCTTTGGTGGCAGGCAAGGTGATCATAATTTTTAAGCGTGCGCTAAAACGTGCGCTTGTCAAGCAGTTGACGGATTCTCTATACTCCATGAAAAGACATCGGTCACATTCCTCTTCATCATCACCTCTCTCATGAATACACGCCGCCAATTTATTTTCGCCGGACTGAGCACCGCTGCCGCCGCCACTTGGACGCAAACGCTGCGGGGAGCGCCTGATCCGAAAAAGGACACGGTCATCGGCCACGGGGCCCACCGCTACAAAGTCGTGAAAGAGTGGGTGCCCGCAGGTCAGGGCCGCCATCATCCCATCCTCAATTGCCATGAAATGGTCCAGGTCAAAGACGGCCGCCTCTTCATGATCGGCGATCACTGGGACAACCAGATGCTTGTCTTCAAACCCGATGGAACCATCCTCGACTCCTGGGGCAGCGTGTGGCCCGGCGGACACGGCCTGACCCTCAGCAACGAAAACGGCGCCGAGTTCCTCTTTGTCACCGACAGCGGCTTGTGGAAGAGCGGCAGCGGCGGTTATCGCCAGACGGGGCGCGTGACGAAGATCGATCTCAGCGGGAAAGAAATCTTCAGCATCAGCCATCCCATGAGCATCGGCGCCTATGAGCCGGACATGGTCTTCAACCCCACCGAAACAGCCATCGCCCCCAATGGCGACATCTACATCGTCGATGGCTACGGATCAAACTACGTCCTGCGCTATGATGCCCGCGGCAAGTTCATCAGCCGTTTCGGCGGCAAGGACGGCGTGCCGGAAACGGAGCGACTCAACAACGCCCATGGCATCGCCATCGACCTCCGTCAGAGCGTGGACAAGGCCACGGTCCTCGTCACCTCGCGGGCGGATCTCTGTTTCCGCCGTTTCACGCTTGAGGGGCAATACCTCGAAACACTGCCCGTTCCCGGCTGCAAGGTCTGCCGCCCTGTCATCTCCGGCCAGGAACTCTATGCCGGTGTCTGCTGGTCAAACGATCCCGTCGCCAGCAAGCTCCCCGGTAATCCCTCCGGCTTCACCGTCATCCTCGATGCAGCGGGCAAGGTGATCAGCGCCCCGGGCGGAACGGAACCGGTCTATGAA
>VFKY01000302.1 GCA_009885275.1 Verrucomicrobiota bacterium
CAGGTTTATCACCTCGACAAACAAGAGCGTAACGTGGGGAAAGGTTGTCAGGGCTGTTGGCCTCAATTGCCGCAAGAATGGGGCGCTGCATGAAGAATTGCCGCTTGTTTGTGACGCTGTCCCAAGCGTTGCAGTTGAGCAGTCCAATGTTATCTGCAATCGCGAAGGAAAAACCACTGGGACGATGGCGTTCCGCGTGACGGGTCTTGATATTCTTCAAAGTTGCCGCTGCACGCTTCAGGGGATTTCGTGAAGGCGTGGTCATAGGTTTTTTACCTTGGTATCCGCAATTTCTGGCCAATACGAATCATCGTGGAGCTTAGGCCGTTGGCGCTTTTGATTTTGGCAACGGTGGTGCGATAGCGTGCGGCGAGGCCCGATAGGGTGTCGCCACTTTTTACAATATGGGAAGTGCCAGATCCGCTTGAACTTCTCGATGCTGTTGATGATTTACTCTTCGTGCCGGAACTTGGGCGTGACTTGGAGGATACTGAACCTCCGTGAGAGTTGGACCACTTGCTTTTGTCCGAGGGAGCAGCCGCGGCGGAGCGGCCAGCTCTACGTTCTCCTTCCGCTGCCCAAGCGGTGACATATCGGCCATTTGAATCAAAGGGATACTGATAGCTCGCCATGTGGTGAGGTGGCGTGTTGGTGGAACCGGAGGCCGAGATAGGAGGAAGGGTTTGTGGAATACCCCTGATGCCATGCGAAGAGGAGCAGGAATCGAGCGTCAGCATCAGCACCGCCGCTAGGCTGAGCGGTGTCAGGGGGTGAAGTGTATTCCAAGTAAGGGTCATGATGCGAACGCTAGCATGATGATGAACTTGCGCCAGTGCCAGATGCAGGAGGTCAGTTAAGTTTTTGAAGTTCTTTGGGTAAGAATTTTCCGTTTTTACGAATGAGTTGGTTATCGAACCATATTTCACCGCCGCCGTAATCAGCGCGTTGAATGCAGACGAGATCCCAGTGAACTTGACTGCGGTTGCCATTGTCGGCGATGCCTTCGTAGGCTTGTCCTGGAGTGAAGTGGAAAGACCCGGCAATTTTTTCGTCGAAAAGAATATCGCGCATCGGTTCACGGATCTCGCGATTAAAGCCAATGGCAAACTCGCCGATGTAGCGGGCGCCTTCGTCGCTATCGAGAATCTTGTTAATGGCCTTGGTGTTGTTTGCCGTGGCGTTGATGATTTTGCCCTTACTGAATTCAAGTCGTACGTTGTCGAAAGCGATGCCCTGATAAATAGTGGGGGCGTTATAACTGATGATGCCTTCCACGCTGTCTTTCACAGGAGCTGAGAAAACTTCACCATCTGGAATGTTGTGAGTGCCGCCGCAGGAGATGGCTTTGAGCCCCTTCAAGCTGAAACTGAGATCCGTGCCGGGACCTTTGAGATGCACTTTGTTGGCCTTGTCCATCAGCTTCTTAAGTGCATTCATTGCGGGCAGAAGCGACTTGTAATCGAGGAGGCAGACACGGAAATAAAAATCTTCAAATGCCTCAGTGCTCATGCTGGCCTGTTGAGCCATGGCTGGGGTTGGCCAGCGCAGGACGCACCATTTGGTGTTGTTGACACGTTCATTGATCACGGGGCGCAGTTTCTCCATGACGAGTTTCATTTTATCGTCTGGTACGTCTGACATTTCAGTGATGTTGTGACTTCCTCGTACGGCGATGTAGGCGTCAATTTCCTTCATGAGGTCGAGATTGTTTTTCGCCAGCATGTCATAGCCTTCAGGCGTCGCATGTTTCATGAGCTCACGTGTTACCACGGTATCATGTAGCTTAACGACGGGGATGGCTTTGGCCGCGACAACGGCCCGGATCAATGCAAGTGAGATAGATGTGGGGGCATCGTAGATATCGAGCAGAACGCGTTCTCCTTTTTTCACATTTGTGGAGTAACGGACGAGCTGCTGTGCCAGTTGGTCAATGCGGGAGTCATGCATGACGATCTTGTAACGTTTTACGTTGAAAAGCGCAAGTGTAACTCATCCTTCCGTTTCAATATCGGGAATACGCGTGAAAGCAATTCGCATGGGGGTATAGTCGAGAGAGCCGAGTGCGCCACCGAAGTAAATCGTGTTCTTGCCATAACTTTTGTTAAGGGCATCCACTGCTGAATAGAGCTTTTCATGACGAGGATCGGTTAGAAGAAGACTGGGGGTGACTTTGTCGGCTTCAATGAGGTGGAAGAAGGTGATGCCGGTGGCATTGGGTATTAGGCTGTGGCTCGCTGGATAGCGTTTCCAGAGTGTCTCGAAGGCTTCTAAAAACAAAAATGTATCCTGTGTTTCAGTGAACGTGATGTCATCGGACCAGGCGCGATGGTCACGATGCTTGATGAAAGTCGTTAACCCTGCGGCGAAGTAGCCCATTTTGCGTAGGCGCATAGCAGCTTTTTGAATCAAGCGGTGACACACGGAATGAACGCCTTCTTTTGTGCGTAATTCAAGGGGGAGTACATGAGAGTGACCCACGACTCGCTTTTGAGTGGGGGGTAGTTCGGTGATCTCGCCTTGCAACCAATACCACATGTGATTGCCACCAATACCTCCCCAAATGTGATGCAATGTTTCGCGAGAGGCCGCAGTAAGTTGGGGAACGGTCTGGATACCGTGATCCTTGAGGCGTTGCTCCATGTTTCGCCCAATGCCGCAGAAATCTCGTAGTTTCAGGGCATATAAGCAGTGAGGTAAATCGCTTCGTTCAATAACAAAAAAGCCATCGGGCTTGCCCATATCAGAGGCGAGCTTGGCTAGAAATTTATTGGGGGCAACGCCAATGGTGCAGGTGATGAATTCGCCGAGTTGATCCCTTATGGTTGCTTTAATTTTCTGGCTGAGTTTTGCTGCTTCAAGAGGTTTTTGAAGTGAAGTTGGAAGGTGGCACCATGCTTCATCAATGGACAGAACTGCCGCCACGGGAATACAGGATTTTAAGGCACTGATGAAGCGTTGATGAAACTCTAAGTAGAGACTGGGATGGGACTCTACGAGTTGAATATTAGGGCAGCGTTGTCGAGCTTCCGTCACGCCTGTTCCTGTCTTGACGCCATATTTTTTGGCTTCCTTACTGGAGGCAATACAACAGGTGGACTCTGATTTTACAGGGATGACCGCAATGGGTTTCCCGCGCAGTGCTGGAGTAACCTGCTGTTCCACGGAAGCAAAAAAGCAATCCAGATCAATGATGAGATCGCAAAGTGACACGGCGCGATATAATGTTCATATGAACAGTATGCAATGATTCTTTTTATGAGCTTGCGAAGAGGCTTAAAAGAGGTTTTCTCATCGACGTTATGCGATGCATTTTTGGGCTGATGGCTTTTTTAATCTGCGCTTCCTGCCGCCCCCAAGTGGAGCCTGTCTTGGCACCGTTTGACGCTGCTTTTGTTCGTTTGTATGTTAGAGAGATTGCAGCATTGCCCTTGGCGGTGCGCTTTGAGTCGCCCATGGGAACTGAGCTTGGGGGCCTGACTTATAACGCCCAGCCATTTCGCATTACGCGGCACTTGGGCGATGATCTTAATGGCATTGGTGGATGGAATTCTGATCAAGGCGATTTGGTATACGCCAGTGGCACAGGGCGGGTGATTTACACTGGGATGCCGAGCGATGGATGGGGAAATATGGTCATTCTGGCGCATCGAGTGCCGGACAAGTCGATGGCTCAAGGGTATAAAATTTTCCAGACAGTGTATGCACATCTTGAGACAGTTAAGGTAAAGATGGGGGAGATGATTTCTCGCGGCGCACCGTTAGGGACGGTGGGGACTGCGAACGGGCATTATTGGGCGCATCTTCACTTTGAAATACGAGAGAGTCTCTCCGTCTATCCTGGTATGGGTTATTCAGATGAACCGCAAGATCGAGTCTCGCCTGAGGCCTTTGTGAAAGCTTATTCGGGTGTGGCAGCACTGAATCAAGCGCCAAAATAATCCTTTGAGTCCTTAAAATAAGGGTTTCTCAGATCAATAGCGGACTCAAATCACGGCGTGTAACCATCGCTTTATATTTTTTATAAACAAAAAACTAATAAAGTTTTTGTTCGTCCGTTTAGAACTGCAAGAGCACAGAACTCAGCACCCATTCAAATTAAAACAAGCATCCACCCTATGAAAATAAAACACCTGATTCTCGGACTTGGCGTTGCCATGTTTGGAGTGATGTCGGTTAGCGCCGATACTGTTCGCACCTGGACGGATACACAAGGCCGTAAAGTTGAAGCCACCTTCATCAAGCTTGATGGAGAAAATGTTGTCATTCAATTGGCAAACGGGACGATGTTTCCGCTTCCGCTGAATCGTCTGATTCCTGAAGATCAGGCAATTGCCAAGACGCTTCCCCCTGCGGAGAACGCAAACGCTTTGACCGCGGTGCCAACGAATGCATCGGCAGCACAGGCAGCAGCGAAGATTGATCAGTTGGTAACGATGGGATTCCAGAAGGGCAACATTAAATTGGCAGAAGCTTATAAGAAGCAGATGGCTGAAGATGCCAAGGCCGGCAAGAAGACACCAGTGCCTACGGCGTTGAAGCAGAATCCGTTTTTAAATGATGAGCAGTTTGTGCGTCGTGCTTATGTCGACATTGCAGGCCGCATTCCTAATTTTGAGGAATCCTCAACCTTCCTCAAGGATAGTGCTTCTGACAAACGAGCCAAGTTGATCGACAAGTTGATCGATTCTGATGGTTATGTCAGTAACACTTTCAACTACTTCGCGGAAATGTTGCGGATGAGAAATGAATCTGACGTTCAATATGTCAGTGGATTGCCTTACATTCAGTGGATGAAGGATCAACTCAAAGCCAATCGTCCTTGGGATCAGATGGTTTATGAGATGATCACCGCAGATGGTAAGGTTTGGAACAATGGCGCAGCTGGTTATCTTTTACGCGATTCCGGGATGCCTTTGGATAACTTGGCTAACACATTGAATGTGTTCCTTGGTACCGATGTTGCTTGTGCGCAGTGTCATGACCACCCGTTTTCAGATTGGACACAGCGTCAGTTTTTTGAAATGGCGGCGTTCTTTGGTTCTACTAGCACCGTGATGAGCAAAAAAGATTTTGGGAGCGCTGGTGACCCCAGTCAGCGCCTCGTTGATGAGGCTGTCGCTGTGATGGAGAAGAACGGTATCGATCCCGGTCCAAATCCAAGGGCAAAGTACGATCGGCAAAAAAGAACCATCGGTGACATCCTTTCTGCTAATCGCTATGTCATTAACGACATTTCTGAAAATCGCATGAAGCTTCCTGATGATTATAAATACAAGGATGGCACGC
>VFKY01000025.1 GCA_009885275.1 Verrucomicrobiota bacterium
AGACCCTTCGTTTTGAGGTGTGATCCTCCATCGATAGGGCAAGCTTGCGGTCAGGATGGCAACGATGGTTCGGCGCAACTCCATGTCTTTGGCAGAGAGTAAGGGGGTGGTCTTCATCGTGGGACCTGATTTGACGCTGCCATCGGTTTCCTGAGCTTTGACAATTTCCTGCACTGCTCCTTGCATGAGGGCCTTCGTAAGATCGGGATATTTTCTTGTGGCGGTGGGAAAAAGCAGCCAGTGCTCAAGCGAGCTGGTCTCGCTCCAAGAAAACTTCGCCGCCGTGGCGAGATCGCGATACCGTTTGACCACCGTTGTTGTAGCGGATCGGGCAGGCTCGGCGAATGAGGAACGGGAGTCACAGACATTGACCGCGATTGCCGCGCGCAAGAGCGCTACGTCCGGAGCGAGGTTCTGAGGAGGCGTTGTCTCGATGAAGTATTTTATGGTTCGCCCCAGAGCGGGATGAAGGTTTTCGATTTTCAGGCTTGTGACTTTTGCGGTGATCATCGCTTCGATACATTGCCCGGTGATGAGACAACCTTCCTCATCCTCTGCTCCCCAGGTGCCGTTGGGGAGTTGACGGTTGATGACACTTGAAATGCAAGCTTCAAAATTTTCCCTTAAGCCTGGCAAACGGCGTGATCCCATCCTTGATAGCATATAAAGCTCCCCCAGCGCTTGCGTCGCAAGTGCCGCTTCTTTGAGGGAGCGTTTCTCTGGCGGAGACTTCTTAAGCTGCTCAGCCATCCACAGATAGGCCTTCATGACAGTGTCTCCATAGAATGGAGATTCCGCAGTCTCACAACGAGCCAGGTAACTCAGCAGTGCCAGCAAGGTAGTTTCAAGAGATGAGGTGTCTCCCCATGAACCATCCGGATTCTGAGTGGCCTTCAAGAAATCCCACCCACGAGTGGCCATCCGCTCTTGTTCCTGAGTGCCGCCATACTCTTTTAATGCATTGAGGCGTTCTGCCATGGAACAACGGGATTTGTAGCTGGGGGGTAAGGAAAGAAAACCCTCCCCCGTGTAACCGGATGACGGCTTGAATGCTCCTTCACCGTCCACATACGCGACGAAGTAAGGCAGAGGTGCCTCGTCACGCCAAGCCACCACAAAGAACGGTTCATCAAAGACGAAGGCGCGTTTATGAGGGGGCTTGGGGGGCACTCCACCAATACCGATACCCTTACCAAACCCCACGATCTTCACGCCTTTCTCATCCATGTCGAACTGGACGGCATGGGAAGCGTGGACAAATTCCTGAGGCGGCACTTTGCCCGGCACCTGAAACGAACCCTGCAAATCGCCCAAGTGCTGCGTTTTACCTGAGAAGTGCACCTCGGGGATTTCCAGGAGATCACCGTTCCCAAAGTGTCCAGCGGTCTTATCACCACCAGCGATGCGTGACTTCAGTTCTGTCTTTGCGCGCTGGATCTCATCCATCGTTTGCGCCATAGAAGTGATGTATTCTTTGTTCTCCCTCGGAATTCTCGTGCAGAGATAGAGGTGTTCACCGGGGACGTTTGATTGGATGGCTATGATGGTGTTGGGAGATTTGTATCGAAGGACCTGGACGACACCGCTGAACTTGTCCGCCCAATCTGCAGGGGTGCCGAAGCACTTGATGGCATGCTTGTTTCCCAGCCCATCTTTGAAAAGCATTGCCCAGTCGCGTTGAGGAAGGAACTCCGGTTCAAATCGCAAGTTTTGCACCAACTTACAAAAAGCAAACCATGACACATCATAGGTTGCGTGAAGAAGTGCATCGAGTTCAGGCCAGTTTTCGTCGAACTTCTTTTTCACTTGAGCCTGGGCTGCCTGAATAGAGGCTCTGCTTCCATCGCCGGAGATGACGAGGTAGCCGTCCTTGGGGAGGATGACGGCCGGATCCTGTTTCCAGGCATTGAGTTTATTCGCCAGTTTTGATTCCGGCGTGAGGACGATACTGTCAGTGCCGAGATGATCGCACAACTCCAGCCACATCGTGGGCATGGCGGCTGACCAGGCCACGACCTTGCCGGGTTGCACCTCGGAATCGAGGGTGGGCACCACGATCACGGAAGGTCCGACGGACGCGGGTTCTTGTCCCGATGCGGGAAGGATCAGCAGGGACAGGCCACAGAGAGGAACCAGGAGTCTTCGTTTCATGGAAGGTAGAGGAATGGAATGGAATTTAATCGATCCATTTACCCAGAAAACAGAAAGCAGGGAAAGACAATCCTTGTAGCGATGCAGCGTGCGTATGTCAGCAGGTCCAATTCGTGGAGCTGCTGATACCGTTTGTTACTTGTCCCTTGCAGGCCTGTGAAAAGCGGCGCTCTTGCGCGCCGCATTCGCTTTGCGGCTTCGCAGCCATGACGCTGACGCGAAGCTTGCTGTTACCTGACCTTAGAGTGCGGCATCGTATGCCACAAAGGTTACATGCTTGTTGAGGATGAAGCCTGTGTTCGTATCACCGATTGCTGACCGCCCGGAAGAGTTTTATTACCTCTCACTTTTCCACACTGTCCTTGGCCTTGTCGAGTGAGTCCATGACCCAATCGTAGAGACCTGGTTCTTTAATTTCTCGGGAGCCGGCGACGTTGAGTCTTTTGACGCGATGTTTTTCAATGAAGGCGATCAGTTTTTCGGAAGCCGCGAGGATCCCTTTGTGCAAATGGAGGAAGGGCTTTTTATGCTTTCTTGCATAGGTGAGTGTCTTTTGAGCTCCGCCTGTAGCTTTGGGAGCCAATGTGAAAACTACCGTTGCATCGGAGTCGCGCACATTCCATTCGGTGCGTTCAAGGTATTCCTCAGTCACGGTTTCCTTGAGTTGGTATTTTTCATCAAGTGATCCATCAAGAGCAATGCGTCCCTTGGGGCACCAACCTCCATGGGGCAGGTTGTGTTTGATGGCCCAGTCGAGTGCGGCGCGATGGGCGCCAGTCTGGCCACCACTGATGATTACGATTTTGAGTTCCATGATTTTGTTATAAATATCGCCCTTATCCTTTGAGCCTAAACAGCACCTGTCATCTATACAGCAGAAGATTGAAGGGTGCGTCAGGTGTTTTTCATGGAATTAATTAAGAAGTCTTAAATCACGGGAATGGCAACAGGCCTACGTTAATGGTGAAGGGACTTCAAGCAATCCGAATTCTTAACTGTGTGAAGAAGCATTGTGGAGATGTTGAGTAATAGATGCGAATCAAAAAAATTAAACTTGCTTGATATGGGTGTGAAACATAGAGCAGGGACTTTCAATGTCTTGACATGCGATTCTTCTGTATCTAAAGACTGGCTGCTCCCAAGTCCACACACATTAATTTCGATAACAATATTTAGCGTTATGCGTACCAAGTTTCAAAATAAAGGGCGATCTATCCGTAAGATTAGCATGAGAATGGTTCTTGCTGGTTTTCTGGTAGCAGGCCAAGCCGAAGCTCAAGAAGCCTTTGAAAGTATTTCATTACAGGCAGCCATTGCACGGGCGCTTGATAACAATTACGAGGTTTCAATACAACGCCTTAATCCCCTGATTCAGGATGAGCGATTGAAAATGGCGCAAGCGGTGTTTGATGTGAGGTTTGAATCGTCCTATTCCTTTCAATCCATCGATACCCCTCAGAATGCTCAGGACTTTGTAGCAACAGGCGGTGGGGTCGCAAATTTCTCCGATACAGAATTTGGAGCAGATGGGACAACTGCTCCTGCGACTGCAATCCTTCTCGAGCCCAACATCTATGAAGAACAAAACCATATTGGACGAGCTGCCTTTATCAAAAGATTTAGCACCGGCACAAGCGTGGAGTTGGGGTCTACTCTTCGGGTACTAGATAACAGTTTAAATCGACAAAGCGCCTCTTCATTATTCAATCCTGAATTTGAGACGTTTTCTGGCATCACATTAACTCAGTCGCTTCTGAAAGACTTCGGAATGTCTGCGAACCTTACGGAGATAAAAATTGCGAAGTCCAATGTTGCCTTGGCTGAATTGGAATGGCAGTCACGGACGGCCGCATTAGTGGGTGAGGTAATGAAGCGCTATTATGACGTGGTATTTTCATATGAAAATATGGCCATTCAACGAGATGCGATTGGGCTCGCTGAAAAATTATTAGAAGACTCTCGTAAGCGACTCGCAGAAGGAGTGGCTCCACCGAACGATGTGAATGTGGCGGAAGGTGGCGTGTATATCCGTAAAGAAGAAGCGCTTATCGCGGAGAACAGTTACATGGAGAGACAGAACGCCTTACAGTTACTTTTTAAAACTGTGGCTGAGGCAGGCAAGGCAGTGAGTATTCGCCCTGTGGATCCTTTATTAGATAAAATAACGATTCCATCGAGAGCTGAACTTCTTGATTACGCATGGATTAATCGATATGAAATACGTCAGGCTGGAGAGGTCGTAAACCAAAGACGCGACCAGAGTCATTTCGCCAAGAATCAAGTGAAGCCGAGATTGGATATAGTCGCTAGCGCTGGCATGCATGGACTTGATGGTGGAGTTTCCGAGTCCTACAGTCGCGCTTATGAAGGGCAGGGGCCGGAGTGGGCCGTTGGATTTACTTTTGCTGTGCCGTTAAGCTTTGGCCGTCAGAAAGCTCAATATAGAATGGCGCAGCATGAAGAAGTTCAAGCCGAGATTGATGTTGAGAGAGTCAAGGTTCAAGTTTCCCTAGAAATCGATACGGTACTAAGTCGATTGGGTACTGATCAACAACGGTTGACCACAGCACGTAAAAGTCGCGAAGTGGCACTCAAGACACTTGAAGCCGAAACCTTGAGACTCAAGGAGGGTGTATCCACCAGCTTTCAAGTTCTCGAATATCAAAAAGAGTACGCGAAGACACGCAGTCGTGAAGTCGCAGCATTGGCGGACATGAACAAAGACATGGTGGATATCTGGTTAACGACGAGTCAATTGTTAGAGAAAAGAAACATTGCTATCGCTAGGCCTGAACCAGTGAAGAAAGTAAAAGGGAAATCGAATTAAAAAACTTTCTATCAGGATTGCTATTAACTGAGCAGGTGGACAGACTGTGCCGTGATCAACGATTTCATTATGTGGAGCAATTTTTCAAGTCCAGTCATCAGCTTCCCTGAACGCTATAAAATATGCTTGAGCATAATCATCATTTGCTTGGTGACGGCATCAGGCGGTGGATTTGCACAAACGGTTTCAATTGATGGTGTGGTGAAGCCATTTAAGTCTGTGATCATCAGCGCTTCCTTGCGTGAGGTCGTTCGAAAAATCGAAGTGTCAGAAGGTGATCGTATTAAAGAAGGACAAATACTCATTCGTTTGGAGTCGGAAAAACAGCGTCTTGCGGTAGAGCGTTATGAACTGATGATTACGAAGGCGACCTTTGATCAAAAAGCCGCGCAACGTTTATTCGAACAAAATGTTGCGAGCCGAGATGATGCTTTAAACAAAGAAATAGAATTGAAGCGTCTTCAGGTTGAGCAGAACATCGCCAAGGCAGAGATTGCGGAACGCGAGATTAAATCACCGCTCAACGGAGTGGTCGTACGCAAGCTCAAGGAATCAGGTGAGTCCGTCAGTGAGGTGGAGCCCATCTTGCAGATCATGGAAAATGATCGACTACTCTTGTTGTTCTATCTTGATGCCAACATGTTGGCATCAGTGAAAATTGGTCAGGAGCTAAACACCAGGTATCCTGAACTTTCTGCCAAGACGGTTAAAAAGGCGGTAGTAGATTTTATCGATCCAGAAGTGGATGCTCGCAGCGGTTTGTTTCGTGTCCGTTTACTCCTGGACAACAAGGATGAATCCGTCAAACCGGGGATGAGAGTGCAGGCTGAGTTTCCTGTTCTCGCGGTGGGCAAGACAGGGCTCAAGCAGCAGTAATCGTTACGAGGATAAATCCAGTAAGGGTATCAATAGTTTAAGTATGAAGCATGAAATCTGACCCCCAAAAATCAGAGTCGAATCCAGTTTTTGAATCGCTGTCTTCTTTTGATGGAGAACCTTCTGTGTTCTGGGGCAAGCTCGCCGAGTACGCCCGTGGCGTGTTTCATGCGCAAGCCATTTGTCTGTTGGTGGAGACGAGTCAGGGAATGGATTTGCGAGTTCTAGCACAAACCCCAGCAGGGGCTTCACGACGAATGGGAGGTGTGTCTGAAGAGTTACGGGCACTTACTGGTTACGAGCCAGTGCCGCTTGTTTCCGTAAAGTCTGCCGACATGATTGGTTTGAATTTGCCATCGCATGAGGGGGCTAATATTTGGTTGGTGGCAGACTTTGATCGAAATGGTGTGCCTGCGGAAAAAAAAGAACTCCATGATGCGGCAAAAGATATCAGGGTATTGGCCGAGCTATTTCAGACACGGCGCCTTGAAAAAAGAACCCAGCAAAAACTGCTAACGTTGTCCGAAGTGTTGGGGATTGGGTTGGCGTTGGGGGAAAGTAATTATTTTAGTGAGGCTGCATTACGGGTTTGCAATGAGGTGGCAGCTCAAATGGTAGCGACTCGCGTTTCGCTGACATGGTTGGAAGGTAACCAACTACAGATTCAAGCGGTTAGCCATGGCGGTCGGATTTCCAAAGAATCAGAGGAAGCCAAGCTTTTGGAGCGCCTGATGGAGGAGTCCATGGATCAGGACAACGAGGCGGCTTATCCTCCGATTGAGGGGAGCACGGTGATTACACGTGAGCATCGTCTCTTTTCAAAAGCGCATGACGATGTTTCGGTTCTCAGTGTTCCCTTGCGTGGCACAAAAGGGGTATGCGGGGTGCTGTGCGTGGAAAAGGCATGTGAAGATGGCAAGTGGTTGCTGCCGGAGTTGGAAAAGCTTCGTCTCATGACGGATCTTTTTGCGTCTCGTCTTGATGATCTTCATGATAAGACGGGCTGGTTTGGTCGCAGAATCTGGAGACGCACCAGAACTTGGGCTGCTGGTTTTTTAGGGCCGGAGCACACAGGTTGGAAGCTTGCGGGTGTGACTCTCTTACTGGCGCTCCTATTCATGGCCATTGTGCCTATGGAACATAAAGTGAAGGCGCCCTTTATTTTGAAGACGGATGCCGCAGCGAGGATCACCGCGCCATTTCCAGGCTATATTGATAAGGTGACTTTTCACTTGGGCGATACTGCCGTGCGTGGTCAGTTGCTGGTGGGATTGGATCAGCGTGAACTATTGTTGCAACAATCAGATACTGTCGCAGGACGAAACAAGAGCGAGCGTGAATCGCGCAGCTTTGAAGCAGAAGGCAAGCTTGCCCAAATGTTGGTCGCCAAGGCAGAGCAACAACAAGCTGAGGCTAAACTTCTCATTATTGCTCATCGCTTGGCTCAGACTCAAATAGGAGCGCCCTTCGATGGAGTGGTGGTTGAAGGTGAACTTAGGGAGAAACTTTCCTCACCGGTTCAGGTGGGAGAAACGCTGTTCAAGATTGTGCAGTTGCGTGATCTATTTGGTCAGATTCAGGTTGATGAGCGCGATGTTTCTTATCTATCTGCGGGGCTTGATGGGGAGCTGGCCTTCTCCAGTCGTCCTAGTGAAAAGTTTTCCGTAAGCGTTGATCGTTTTGAACCGGTGGCGGAAGTTAGATCAGAAGGGAATATTTTTCTACTGCGTGCTAAAATTCATGGGGAGCCGCAGAGTTGGTGGCGTCCCGGCATGAGTGGCATTTGTAAAATCAATGCAGGCAAGCGTTCTATTCTTTGGATCGTATCACATCGAATTATTGAAGTCGTTCGTCTTTGGTTGTGGGTATAAGAATATGAGCAGTGCGTCATCAACTTTTGACGAATCGTGGCACCGCGTTGAAGGGCGACTGGTGCGATTGCGCCCCGGTATCGAAATTTTCGCTCAACAGTTTCGTGGCCAGCGCTGGTATGTGGTTCGAGATGCCTTGGGAAATAGATTTTTCAGAATCCGCCCGCCCGCCTATCGATTTATCTGTGAACTTGAGCGCAGTGATACGGTAGGGGAAGCGTGGTTGAGAAGTCTGGATGTTGATCCTGACGATGCGCCGGGGCAGAGTGAAGTGGTTCAATTATTGGCACAGCTTCATCAGTCTGGTTTGTTGCGCAGTGATCTGGAGGGGGATGTTACTTCTCTCTTTGAGACGCAGATGAAGGAGGAAAAAAAGTTAGTCAGTAGTCAGTGGGCGAACATATTCTTTATGCGCATCCCGTTGTTTAATCCGGATGCATTTTTGAAGGCCACACTTCCATGGGTGGGGTGTATTATCTCCAAGTGGGCTTTTATAGTATGGCTGGTGGCTTTGGGTTGGGGTGTAAAAGAGATCGCTGAAAATTGGCAACAATTTACCGCCGAGAGTGGAGCTTTACTGGGGTCTGCTAATTTGCCATGGCTCTATGCCGTGATGATTATCATTAAAGGTGTGCATGAGTTTGGGCATGGCTATTTCTGCCGCAAGTATGGTGGGGAAGTGCCGATGATGGGAGTCATGTTACTTTTGTTTAACCCGCTTCCTTATGTGGATGCCTCATCCAGTTGGGCTTTTCGAGAAAAGCACAAGAGAATATTGGTGGGGGCTGCAGGCATGTTGGTGGAGCTTTTTCTGGCTTCTATTGCAGCGGTGATATGGGCAAACACTGGTGATGGGGCGACTCATACGATTGCTTATAACGCGGTGGTCATTGCATCCGTGGGCACATTGCTTTTCAATCTCAATCCCTTACTGCGTTTCGATGGTTATCATATTCTCTCGGACTTGATCGAGGTACCAAACCTCCAAGCTCGCTCAACCAGGGTAGTGGTTTACTTGATGGAGCGGTATGTGTTTAATCTTGAAAACTCGGCAAATCCTGCTGAGACCAGAAAAGAAACATGGGGACTGGCGACCTATTACTTCGCGTCATTAATATACCGTACAGTTTTGCTAATAGGCATTCTGTTTTTTGTTTCAAAGCAGTTCCTCATCCTTGGAATCATTCTCGCGCTGGTGTTTGCGGTCCTTTGGCTGGTGATGCCGGTGGCGAAGTCTTTTTCGTATCTTTTATATCAACCCAGATTAGAGCAGAGAAGAGCTCGAGCTATCGGTATAAGCCTTGGATTGGTGTTGGGGATATTTTTATTACTGGCGTTTCTCCCTGTGCCCAGTCATTTTCGATCGGATGGTGTGGTTCGATCCAATCCTTTTGCTCACATCTATGCAGGCGCATCGGGTGAATTGGTTGAAATTCTAACTCCTTCGGGAACGATGGTTGAAGAGGGGACACCTTTGTTGTTACTAAAGAGCTTTGAGCTCGATCAAGAGGTGAAGTTAGTGAATCTTGACTGGAGTATTGCAGAGGCAAATTCTCGTGCATCACTTGAGCAAGATCCGGTGCGTTTTTTAACCATGCAGGGATATTTTAAAGCGCTTAAATCCCGTATTGAGAGATTGAATGAAGAGAAGCGATCGCTCGTGGTTCGTGCTTCATGCCAGGGACGTTGGGTTGCGCCAGATATAAATACAGCACTTGGATCTACAGTGGCTAGAGGTGTGGAATTGGGAGTAATCCAAGGAGAGAAGCAGCACTACTTTTCGGCAGTGGTGCGTCAGGGGGATGTGGCTAGATTATTTTCCGGTAATGTTAAAAAGACCCAAGTGAAAATTCTGGGACAGGAGCAGAAGACATTGTCGGTGACGGAATTGCAGGCGATTCCTGCTGAGCGCGGTCAATTACCGTCTGCGGCTCTTGGAATCATGGGCGGAGGCTCCTCTGCGGTGGATACAAAGGAAGATAATATCAGCCGTCGATCTTCATCGGGCTCTGGTTTGTCGGAATCCGAGGGAAGCAGAGGCACGAGGACGACGGAGCCGTTCTTTGAAGTGAGGGCGACCCTCCAGCCTTTGGAAAACACCTATTTAGTTCATGGGCAACGCGGTGTTGCGCGCATTAATCTGCCATGGGAACCTCTTCTCACGCAATGGAGCAGAAGCGTGCGCCAATTGTTCCAGCGTAATTATCGTATTTGAGTTGAATCAGCAGCATTAAACCAACGACTCATGCCTACTCCAACGGAAACACAGCGAACGTTGCATGTGCGTAAAAGCAAGTCCGCCCCCTTGGGTATCGATGCCTGGTATTATAGTCTAGTTGGGCGGATAAAGCGTGGTCCATGGGCATTTTCGCGCATTGAAATTATGGCGGAGCGCATTGAGTTGCTCAGGGAAGAATTCAATTTGCTCAACAATGGTCAACTTGATGATCGACTACAGCGCCTGCGAGAGCATCGTCGGCGGTATCCCAAGGATATCGACTCAAAAAAAGAAGAGGGACTGGCGCTTCTGGCAGTGACCGCGAAAAGAGAACTGGGGCTTACTCCCTACAAAGTGCAGATCATGGCGGCAGCGGCATTGATCGATGGTTTTCTCACGGAGGTCGATACTGGGGAAGGTAAAACTCTGGCACTCTCTCTGGTCGCAGCCTACAATGCTTGGAGCGGATTACCGTGTCATGTCATCACCGCGAATGATTATCTGGCGGGTCGTGATGCCGAATATTTGAAAGGGTTTTATCTTCGAGTGGGATTGAAGGTAGGCAAAGTGCTTGGTGAGACCGCAGAACAGGATCGTCGTACTGCATATCAGTGCGATATCACTTATACTACCGCTAAAGAGGTGGCGGCGGATTATTTGCGTGACCGTCTGAGGCTATATGGGATGGAAGACATTGGATCACGCCTTTCACTATCGAATC
>VFKY01000355.1 GCA_009885275.1 Verrucomicrobiota bacterium
ACGTGATTGTCCTCGCCCCAATGAACACGAAGCAATCGACGTTTAGCGGGGTCCATCGTCGTTTCGAAAAGTTGTTTAGCGTTCATTTCACCGAGACCTTTGAATCGCTTGATTTCCACACCGTGTTTACCTATTTCAAGAACCGTTTCAAGAATTCCAGGAACACTGAAAACGGGGTGCGTGCGGGATTTTGGCCCCTCTCCCTCAATGATCTCGAACAAGGGTTTATCCTGACTACTGAAGTGATCAATATGCAATCCCAGTTCATCAAGTTGTCCGAAGACTTTGCGCATTGAAATGGCTTCGTGAATCTCCACCAGTTTGACTCGACGGGTTTTCCCACTAGGCGACATCGGCGCGACTTGACCTTCTTCGAGAACAGCAATTTTACCATAGAGGCTAATGTCCGGATTCTCTCTCGCGAAGTCCCCAAGATGCTGCTCATTACGAAAATAACGAACGCTCTCTTCATTGCCATCACGAATCTTTACAAGGTACGAAGGCAGTGCACCGGTAGCTGAATCACGCTCCTGAAGATACTCTTCAAAATCACCACCCTGACGACGAATCATGTCAGCGAAACGAGAGAGCGGTGTGAGCAATTCAAGAATACGCTTAACTCTTTCCTTCACGATCATGGTGCCATCAGAGAGATTTTTAATAGCCACCTCCTCGGCTCCCAATTCAATAAGAATTCGATTCATCTCGGCATCGTCCTGAACATACTCTTCGCGCTTCTTACGCGTGATCTGATATAACGGTGGTTGCGCAATATAGATGTATCCACGACGCACCAGTTCTGGCATCTGACGGTAGAAAAACGTGAGAAGCAATGTGCGAATATGCGAACCATCCACATCCGCATCAGTCATGATGACAATTTTGTGGTATCGGGCTTTTTCAAGATTAAAAGTCCCTTCACCATCACCCGCTCCGATCCCCGCCCCGATGGCGGTGATCATGGTCTGAATTTCCTTATTTTGCAATACCTTGTCGAGTCGCGCTTTTTCCACATTGATGAGTTTTCCACGCAAAGGAAGAATCGCCTGAGTGCGCCGGTCACGCCCCATCTTAGCGGAGCCACCAGCAGAATCACCTTCGACAATAAAGATTTCGCTTTTGGCAGGATCACGCTCCGTGCAGTCAGCAAGTTTACCGGGAAGCCCGCCGCCAATCATGGCACTTTTGCGAACCGTCTCGCGAGCTTTACGTGCTGCTTCACGAGCACGGGCTGCCGTCAAAATCTTGTCTATAATACGCTTGGATAAAGCCGGATTTTCATCCAGGAATTGCAGCATCGTTTCATAAACAACACTACTAACCACACCTTCGACTTCGTTGTTAACAAGCTTGACCTTCGTTTGAGCATTGAATCGAGGATTTGGCAATTTAACCGATAAAACACAAACCATCCCCTCGCGACAGTCATCGCCAGAGATCGCAGGATCCTTGTCTTTAATAAGATTGTTGGTCTTGGAGAACTGATTGATCGCCCGCGTCATGGCGCTGCGGAAACCACTCAAGTGCGTTCCACCATCAGGATTGGGAATGCTGTTCGCAAAGCACAAGGTTTGCTCAGTATAACTGTCGTTGTATTGCAAAACACAATCCACAAAAACGAGCTCCTGCTTACCTTCGACGTCCACAGGACGTTGACCACGCATGACGATGGGCTTGTCATGCACGAGAACCTTGTTTTCGCCAAGTTGCGTCACAAACTCCGCGACTCCATATTTATAAAAGAAAGTCTCCGCACGTGACAGATCAAGACGCTCGTCCTTGAGATGAATAATGATGCCAGGGTTGAGAAAGGCCAATTCACGCAAACGATGCGCCAGCAGTTCAAAACGAAACTCGGTTGTAATGGTAAAGATGGTCGCGTCTGGAAAGAAGGTAATTTTAGTGCCAGTGCGCTTCGGGTCTTCAAGATCGCCAATAACAGCGAGTTGTTCCGTGGTTTTACCGCGAGCAAAGGAAATGGCATAGACCTTTCCATCACGATACACTTCCGCCTTAAACCAGTCCGAGAGTGCGTTGACGCACTTGGCTCCCACTCCATGAAGGCCACCAGAGTATTTGTATGCTCCCTGACCGAATTTACCGCCGGCATGTAGATTAGTCAGTACCAACTCCACGGTCGGCACACCAAACTTCGGATGAACCTCTACGGGAATGCCTCGACCATCATCCTCGATGCTGCAGGAACCATCAGAGTTCACCGTAACCGTGACCACTTTACAGAACCCTGCGAGATGCTCATCGATCGAGTTGTCCAACACTTCAAAAACACAATGATGCAACCCGCGCTCATCAGGGTCTCCGATATACATCCCTGGACGTTTTCGAACGGCTTCAAGGCCTTCAAGTTTGTCAATTTGCGCAGCACCGTAAGCTTGGTTATCAGCAATACCGGTATTAAATGGATCAGTTTCTTGTTCTTCGGACATGTGGGAAAAGCTTCAAAAATGCCTTCCTCAGTGGGCTGCTAAAAACTGCAAAATCTCAATAAATTTACAACTTGTAGAATGCCTCTTGGGAAGGGTTGTAAAGTTTAGCGGGTGACCGTTGGAATGCCAATGTTTTTCAGAATGTTTTGCGGTCAAGGTGGCGCAGGATAGCAACTTAAAATTCCCCCTTTTTCACCTTTGCGGTGGAGTGAAACAGCATCCCTGCTAAAGATGCTTCATGATCCTTGCCCAACACTATGATTTCGCCATCCTTGGCGGTGGAAGCGCGGGCTATGCCGCCGCTCGAACCGCTGCCACTCTCGGACTAAAAACAGTCGTCATCGATGGATCAGAAGAACTCGGCGGCCTGTGTATCCTAAAAGGCTGCATGCCCAGCAAAACTCTGATCGAGTCTGCCAATCGCCAAATAGCTATCAAGCATGCCTCTGATTTCGGGTTAAACACCCACTCCGAAGCCCCTAGCACTCGCTTCATTCGTGACCGTAAACGTCGATTAATCACAGAATTTTCGAGCTATCGAAAGGAGCAACTCGAGGATGGACGCTTTACTTTGCTTAGAGGTTTCGGCCACTTTGTAAGTTCCACCTCCAACGAAATTTCCATTTCCATCACGCTACGAGACGGCACATCACAGCCCATAACAGCGGGTACAGCCTTGATTGCTACAGGTTCCGTTATTGAGCCCCCAACAATTCCTGGTCTCGAGGAAAGTGGTTTCTGGACCAGTGACACCATTCTTGATGCTGAGACCATTCCTGACTCGTTCATTGTTCTTGGCGGTGGTGCCATCGCTTTAGAGATGGCGCACTACCTCAGCGGCATAGGCCGAATGGTTACTGTCGTTCAGCGCAGCCATCATCTTCTTTCAATCATGGATGCCGATATTGGCACCGTCGTGCAATCCGCCTTTGAGCGCCGAGGTATAAAAGTTCTCTGCGGCACAAAAATTCTACGGGTAGAAAAAAGCGCAACTGGCAAGCGTGTGGTAATCGAGCAGGACAAGGCAGAGTTTTCGCTGGAAGCGTCTGAACTGCTCGTCGCACTTGGTCGTCACCCTGCACTTAAATCACTGAGGCTTGAATCAGCCTCGGTCGCCCTAACGGACAACGGTCGGGTGAAGATTACTCCCGCCATGCAAACCAGTCATCCTCGCATCTTTGCCGCTGGTGATGTCTGCGGCCCTGTGGAGGTGGTGCATTTGGCCATACTACAGGGCGAAACAGCAGCGCGAAATGCTTTTGCAATTCTACATGGCAACGCCCCCTCTTCCGTCATGGACTATCGCTGCAAGCTTTTCGGGGTCTTTACAGAACCGCAAGCTGCTGCGGTAGGGCTCAGTGAAACCGAAGCAAAAGCGCAAGGTATTCCTTATATTACAGCCAGTTACCCCTTCAACGATCACGGAAAATCGATCATCATGAATTCTATGGATGGATTTGTGAAACTACTCGCCGACCCCTCAACGGGGAAACTACTGGGTGGGTGTGTCGTTGGACCTGAAGCCACAGAGCTAATTCACGAGATCGCAGTCGCCATGCATCTAAATGCCACTGCTGCCCAACTTGCAACAGCCCCCCACTATCATCCGACATTGAGCGAAATTTGGACATACCCTGCGGAAGAGCTTGCGGACATGATCGCCGTAAAACTATGAAAGAAAGCCATGGCAGCTGCGGCCAAAAAGTTCTTTCTGGTGATTGACACCTCGGCCCCTCAGGGGCTACTTTTCTGAATGCTTAGCAGGATCATAGGACAAGCAACAGACGCATCAAAGGACGACCGACGCTCGAACGTTTCGCCCCCCGCACTTTTCGGTGCGGAGGAGTCTCCCCTTTCTTCACCCACCACACAATCCCAAAAACCAACTCAATTTAGCATGACAACAAGCAAAAATATTCTCGCCAACGGCGTCGAAATCAAAGGCACCCTTAAGTTTTCCCATGACATGATCATTGACGGTAAAATCGAGGGCGAAGTAAGCTCCGATGGAAGCCTCACCGTCGGAGAAAACGCTACGATCAAAGGCGAAATCAAAACTCGTGCCGTGACTATTTTTGGCAAGGTCGAGGGAAACATCACCGTCGTTGAACGTTGTGAACTGAAGGCGAATTCTGTGCTTGTCGGCGATGTGTCAGCCAGCACTCTCTCAATTGAAGAAGGCGCAACCTTTATGGGCCGCTCTCAAGTCGGCAAAGTGGCAACAAAATCGGCAACGCAAGCCGCTACGACTGCCGCAACAGCCGCCAGCGCAGCGCGTGCCTAATCTAAAATACATCTGCCGTGTTCGGTAAATTTCTAGGTCGCGATCAAGGATCCTCGCTACCGAAGAACCAGATCGAAATAGTTTGCCCCTTGTGTG
>VFKY01000210.1 GCA_009885275.1 Verrucomicrobiota bacterium
AATAGTTGCCATCGTTTTACCGTTTTTTCTTATGGAGGAGCCATGAGTCCGAGATCAGTAACTCAAGGTCTAGCTTCCGTTAGCGCTGACGCTTTTTCGACTGAAATTATCTACTTTACGGTCAAAGTATGGCTTTTCTGATACATATTAATGGATGCATGCGAAATAGAGTTTCACCTTTTTGCTTTATGATGAAAACAGCCCCTATATACACCCTCCTGTTAACGTTTCTTTTGTCTGCACCACTCCTCGGTGCCGACGAACCTGTTCGCGCTTTAATCGATGACACCCAACCGGGGTTTCGTGATCTCGTGGCTGCTGACTTTGCTAAGGTAAACAGTGCTGACGACACGTGGAGCTGGAAAGATAAAGAGCTTCAATGCACAGGTCAGCCGGTCAGCGTTTTACGAACCGTGAAGGAATTTCGCAATTTTGAAATGGTGGTCGAATGGAGTCATCAAAAACCCGCTGGTAACTCTGGGGTTTTCGTGTGGGTCACCCCTGACTCCATTGCTAAACTCACTGAAGCTGGTAAACCCGGTCTTCCCGCAGGTATCGAAGTGCAGATTTTAGATCACGGATACACTGAAAAAGTGAAAGCTTCTGGGGGAAAGACCGACTGGTTCGGCACCAATGGCGATGTCTTTCCTGTGCGCGTTAAGATGACGCCCTTTCCTCCGCTGTCACCCGATGGCAGTCGCAGCTTTCCCCGCAAGCATCTCGCAAAGGGACACGGAGAATGGAATCAATACTACATTCGTGCGATCAACGGTGAAGTTCGTCTTTGGGTGAACGGTGAAGAGGTTTCGGGCGGCACCGCCTGTGATCCTGCCCAAGGCTATCTTTGTCTGGAGAGCGAAGGTTCACCGATCAACTTCCGCAAACTTCGTATTCGCGAGTTGCCTTGAGTTTCATCAACTAGGTAGGGCCCCGCTGCGTCGGGGCCGTATTATCTGAGTGTCTCCTGATGAAGCATCGCGGAGGATGTTGAGCAACATCAAGGCCAAACATTTCGGACGAGACGCAGCTCGTCCCTACCGTAGATATTGAATGACCCGGCGTTCGGCCCAGTTGTGATCGGAACCCAGTCCATCGAGAAAGCCGACGTGACCACCGGATGAGGGCGCTTCGAGTGATAGCCATTCATGGGCTTCGGCAATTTCATGGGGGAATGATTCCTCCGAGAGAAAGGGATCGTTACGGGCATTCAGCAAAAGGGTGGGTACGTTGATCTTGTGAAGATGTGGGCGTGAGCTCGCCTTTGCCCAATAGTCCTCGGCATCATTGAATCCATGCAACGGTGCGGTGTAACGATCATCGAATTCTTGAAAACTGCGAATGGCGCGAATGTTTGTCGTATCGAGCTTGCCTGGAAAACGCCGGGCTTTGAGTTCAATTTTTGCGATCAGGGTTCTGAGGAAGCGATGCAGGTAAAGTCGATTGGAACCAAGCTTATCTAGCACCTTGGCGCAGCTTGCGAGATCGACCGGTGCAGAAATGGCCGCAGCACTTTTCACGGCAGGATGAGGAGGTGCTTCCCCCAGATACTTCAAGGTGATGTTCCCACCGAGACTGAATCCGATCAGCACCACTTCTTCGTAGTTCTTCGCTGCATGGTTAATGACCAACCTGAGATCATTGGATTCGCCACTGTGATAAGACCGCACCAAGCGGTTTGTCTCAGCGCCGCATCCACGGAAGTCCCATGACAGGACATCCCAATGATCTGCTTTTAATGCAGCGCTCATGCTACGAATATAAAGCGCATCAGCGTTGCCTTCGAGACCGTGCGAGAGAATGGCTAGTCTTCTGTGATTAGATCGGAGCCAGTAGAGATCAAGAAAGTCGCCGTCATCAAGCTCCAGTCTTTCGTGCTCACGCACGTGATGGTGCCGCTGTGGCAGCAGTGCTGGCAAGATGGTTTGTAGATGTCCGTTTCGCAGCAGAAAAGGTGGATGAAACTGCGAAGCGATAACGGGCATGATGAAAGGAGTTAAAGCATTTTCCAAATCAAGCGGACGGCATCCAGTCGAACTCGGGCAGAATCAATGGCGGTTTCCAGTTCTTCCTTGTGGAGCTTTAATGCAGCAACGTCTTCCGGTTGGACGTGGTCATTGATTTCTTGTAGATCGCTGAGACGTTCGATTTCTAGGTCGAGTTGATTCTTCAACAGGCTCGATGCCGTTGCGACAATGGCACTCATCTTTTCCTCTGCCAGAGCTTTGGCTTTGCTCAACATGCCGGGAATGACTTTTTTCTTAACCACTGGGCGATCCAGCAATTTGTTGATATCGCCCTTGATGAGTTTGGCTTTCTTCAAAGTCTCGTCATCGCTTTGGTCCGCCATGCTGTGATCGACAACGATACGAATAGGTGTGGCGGAAAGAAACCGATCTACATGCAGAGCGGATGGCGCAATGCATTCCACGACAAAGTGAAGTTCCAGCAGGAGGGATTCCTCGGTTGAACCTTTCCAGATGCCGAAGGAGGAATTACCTGAGACATCGCCGAGCAAGAGATCCAGTGCTCCGCGCACCATGGGATGATCGCCGCTCATGAATCCAATGTCTTCACGACTGATGGCGCGCTTACGATCAAAGGTAACAGACAATCCTTCGTCTGGCATCGCGGGGAGGCCATTGGTGATGAGGTTACCGGGCATGAGCAGGTAACTGCGTTGCCCAAGATCTTCGATGTGCATGCCAAAGTGATCCAGCAGTGTGACAAAAAACTCTTCGAACTTGGTGTTGCTATCGTTGTCTCGGATGAGCTGAATGGTTTCCGCTGCTTTCTCTGGCTTGCAGGAATTCAATTCCAATAAGCGATCATGACCACGTTCCATTTTTTTGCCAATCTGATCACGAATCTCTTTTGATTGTTTGAGGAATGCCGTGAGTTTTTTAGCATCGAACGACCCCATCAATTCGGCGAGAGGACTCTCCAGTGCTTTCAGAATGTCGGAGGCTCCATGCAGATTCTTCTCAAAGGCGTTCAAGCCTGTGTGATACCACTTCGCGAGCACTTCCGATTCCGTGCCCTTGAGATGAGGAGCATGAATATGAATCGTGCTGGTTTGACCAATGCGATCGAGTCGGCCAATGCGTTGCTCCAAGAGCTCGGGATTGGTCGGCAGATCAAAGAGCACGAGATGATGGGCGAACTGGAAGTTGCGGCCTTCACTGCCGATCTCTGAACAGAGTAAAATACGAGCGCCATCTTCTTCGGCAAAGTAGGCTGCGTTACGGTCGCGTTGTAACAATGTTAAATCTTCATGAAACAATGAGCAGTTGATGTTCACTTCATGCTGAAGCTGTTCGTGAATTTGCTCCACCAGTTCCTTGGTACGACAGATGAGCAGCACTTTTTCTTCCTTCAACTCTTTGAGCAATTTGACGAGCCACTTTACCTTTTGCTCCAAGACATCAGCATCAGATGCTGTCTTCAGTTCATGGAGCTTTGCTTTGCGTTCAGGGAAGCCTGACAAGGCAGCGCGTGTATTACGGTACATGACGCGTCCGGTGCCGAACTCATCAAGCAACTCCGTGACGAGGCGATCTCGCGCTGGTTCACTGCCTGCGATCAGCTCTTCATACTGCTGACGAATGCGGGCAGATTTTTTACCAAAGAGCTCTTGGTCATCATTGCTCTGGGGCTTCTTCAAGAGGAGACGATCCACCGCTTGTGCGACCTCTTCGTAGTGCAGCGTCTCTTCTGTAAATTGTTCGAGGCTTGTGTAGCGATCAGGATCAAGCAATCGTAAGCGGGCAAAGTGTCCCTCGGGTCCGAGTTGCTGTGGTGTGGCGGTTAGGAGAAGTAAGCCCTTGGATTTTCCAGCCAACCCTTCCACTAAGGTGTATTGAGGACTCGCTAATGCGGGACTCCATTCCAAGTGATGCGCTTCATCGACGACCAACAAATCCCAAGCGGCGCTGATGACTTGCTCGGCACGTTTGGGATTGTTCGCGAGATAGTCCACGCTGCAAATCACCAGCTGACTGTCGAGAAAGGGATTGGTATCCTCGTTGATGCGTTCGATGGATTCGCACCGCTCTTCATCGAAAAGGCTGAACATCAGATTGAACTTTCGCAGCAATTCTACAAACCATTGATGGATCAGCGGTTCGGGAACGAGAATCAAAATGCGGTCAGCCCGGCCTGTGAGATGGAGGCGATGCAGTATCAACCCGGCTTCAATGGTTTTACCAAGCCCGACTTCATCCGCGAGCAAGACTCTGGGGACGAGTCTTGATGCTACTTCATTGGCGATATACATTTGATGCGGAATCAAATCGACCCGGCCTCCGACGTAACCGCGCACAGGGGAATGGCGTAGTTGACTGCGATGCTCCAAGGCTTCGATTCGCAGGTCAAAGGTACGAAGATCATCGACTTGACCGGTGAGCATTCGATCTTCCGGTGTGCTGAAACTAATTGAGTCAGACAATTCGGCTTCAGGAAGTTTACGCTTATTCGTGTGATAAGTGATGAGCCCATTCATCTCTGTTAACGATTCCACCACAAGATCTGTGCCATCGTGTGATTTGACGTGGTCGCCATCTTTGAATCGAACACGGCGGAGCGGTGATGTTTTCAAGGCATACTGGCGATGCTCATTGGCGGCGGGAAAGAGGACTTCCACTCTGCCGAAGCTTGTTTTTAGAATGATGCCCAGACCGAGTTCTGGTTCGCTGTCACTGACCCATCGTTGTCCTGCTGCTGGTTCGTCCATTGATATAAAAAATTAAGGGTGACGAACTTAACGCTGCTCCCACTTCGTGCAATGTCATTTGCATGATTGTCGCATTTGTTACTTACCAAATTTCGTGCATTGATCGTAACGATGAATATGAAAGCCTGGCAAATCAAAACATGCACTGGTCCCAGTGGATTGAGTTTAAATGAAATACCGCAGCATCAACCTCGAGCAGGTGAAGTTTTGGTGCGTATTCGAGCTGTTTCATTGAATTATCGCGATCTCAGTGCGACTCGGCGCGAACGTCCAGGTAATCTACCTTTGCCCTTCACGATTGGTTCAGATGGAGCAGGGGAAGTTACCGCGATTGGCGTTGGTGTGACGAAGTGGAAAGTGGGCGATCGTGTTATTCCGACCTTCTTTCAAGACTGGCCCGCAGGTGGCATTACCCGAGAGGTCATGGGCACCGCGCTTGGCGGAGCGATGCAGGGTGTCCTTGCGGAATATCATGTCGCAGATGAAGACGCATTGGTTTCGATGCCTGATGGACTGAGCTTCGAGGAAGCGGCGACACTACCTTGTGCGGCTCTTACGGCATGGCATGCGCTGGTGGGACACGGGCATTTGAAATCAGGGGACACCGTCCTGACATTGGGCACGGGTGGTGTTTCTATTTTCGCATTACAGTTCGCGAAGCTTCATGGAGCACGAGTGATTATCACCTCCAGCAGCGATGAAAAGTTGGAGAAGGCCCGTGCGTTGGGGGCCGATGAAACGATCAACTATCAAACCAATCCTGACTGGGAGAAGCAGGTGTTTGCGCTTACTCAAAAACGCGGCGCTGATCATGTTATTGAAGTTGGTGGAGCTGGCACATTGCAGAAGTCCTTGGACGCCGTGCGCTTCGGTGGGCGAGTCAGCTTGATTGGTGTGCTCACCGGTTTTGAAGGACTGATCAATCCTTGGCCGGTCATTGCCCGAAGTGTTACATTGCAGGGAATCTATGTTGGATCACGCGAGCATTTTGAAGCGATGAACAAGGCTATTTCGTTGCATAAGATGAAGCCGGTGATTGATCGTGTCTTTGCTTTTGAAGACGCGCAATTGGCATTCGAGCACATGGCTGCCGGAGCACACTTCGGCAAAGTGGTGATCAAGGGCTTGGCGTGATTGTTTGTCTGGCGCCAGCACGATGGACACTGGGGCGCCAGCCGATCCATTTTTTGAAGGTCGTGGAAAAAACGAATGCGTTTTGATAACCTACGGCATAGGCAATGGATTCAATTTTCTCATCTGTCGTTGCGAGAAGTTCTGCTGCATGACGCATGCGAAGGTAGGTCACTTGTCTCATAGGTGAGCGTCCCAACTGCTGAGTGGTAAGGCGACGCAGATGTTCCTCGCTCATGTGCGATTCGCGGGAGAGAATCTTGAGCGTCCAAGGTTCATGAAGTCGCTGAGCGATCTTTTCCCAGAGCTTGGAAAGTCGTTCATCCATCTGCCAAGGTTGCGCGAATCGCATGACATAACTTTGCACCAACTCTACCCAATGATGCACAGTGGCCGGACTGGCTTGATCGCCACACTCGGAATGCAATCCGAGTATGGCCAATCGCAGGGGGTCACCTTCAAACTTGGCGAGTACCGGGGAGCTAACAGAAACGATGGGACGTTGTTCGGACACCGCTTGATACCGCACCCAGGCAAAGCTCCATGGCTTGCCTTTCACGGCATGAAACGCATTGAGTGTATGAGGAGGCAGGAGACAGGCCATGCCAGATTTGCAGACCTGCCAACGACCATCAATAAGGATGCGCCCTTCGCCGCCGAAGCAGGCCATAAAATAGGTGCCGCTCTGTTTCATTCGCACGATGGAGTAGGGGGCCAGAGCTTCGGCGATACCAATGTGAGCAATGCGATACTGGCTTAGGGCACTGCATACAGGAGAATCCTTCAGCCAATCACGAGTATCATCTGCACTTGCTCGCACCACGATCTGTGTCGTGTTAGCTCCGAGAATGTGTGTTTCAGATAGGTCTTGGTGCTTTTGGCTCATGCTGTTAATGCTAGTCAACTGTCGATATGTGCGTTTTGATCATAAGTATATTCATCAAACGAACTCATTACCCCAAACCTACACTTAAATTATGCCTAACATCTGGACCGGAAAAGGAAATCCCTACACTCGCCTTGAAGTCGTTGAACGCTTTAACAATACTCTCAAGCGTGGTGAGCCAATTATTGCGGCAGGAGCCGGTACAGGGATCAGCGCCAAGTTCATCGAGCGTGGCGGTGCGGATATGTTGATCATTTATAACAGTGGTCGCTTCCGCATGATGGGACATGGTTCGACCTGCGGCTTGATGGCCTATGGCGATGCCAATGCGATTGCCATGGAGATTGGCGAATATGAAGTGCTTCCCGTGGTTGATGAAATTCCTGTCGTCTGTGGTGTTCATGCCACGGACCCGCGACGCCGTATGTGGCACTGGTTGGGTAAGGTCAAGGAGATGGGTTTCTCAGGGGTAAACAATTTTCCGACCCACACCATCATCGACGGACACTTTCGTGGAGTGCTTGAAGAAACCGGGATGAGCGTGCAGAAAGAATTCGAAATGGTAGGGCTCGCCCATCGCATGGACATGTTCAGCATCGTCTATGTCGCGACTCCCGAGGAAGCCATCGAGATGGCCAAGCAGGGAGCCGATGCCATCATCGCCCATGTTGGCACCACCGTTGGTGGCAGTATTGGCGTCACCAGTGCCGTGGTTTCATGGGATCACACCATTAATCGCACCCAGGAAATCATCGATGCCGCCAGTTCCGTGCGGAAGGATATTTTCTTCCTCGCCCACGGCGGACCGATCAACACACCGAAGGACGTGGAGCGTATCCTCAGCAAAACCACGGCCCACGGTTTTGTCGGTGCTAGCAGTCTTGAACGCATGGGCGTGGAAGACTCGCTGACCAGTCTGACCAAAGAGTTCAAAAAAATCCCCCGTCAGTAGTCTCCCTTTGCAGCGGTTAACCTTCATTCCTCTCTTCTCATGAAACGCCTCCTCCTCGCCGCTACGTTCATTTCATCCTTCATCCTTTCTCCTTCAGCCTTTTCTGAGGAACCTCTGCGCATCTTCATCCGGGCCGGTGCCAAATCGCACGGACCGGGCGCGCATGATTTTCCACAGTTCCTGAAGGAATGGTTGCCATTGTTGAATGAACGGGGAGCGAAGGCGGACGGTGGGTTGAGTTTTCCCACGAAGGAGCAACTCGACAAAACGGATGTGCTCATCCTTCATGCGCAGGAGGCGGGCAACATTGCCTTGGGGGAGGAACGCAAGAACCTCCTGGAGTTCATCGCCCGGGGTGGTGGTATCGTGACCATTCACGCGGGGGCCGTCTCGCGTGATCCGGAATGGTTCAAGGGAATTATCGGTGGTTCCTGGAATTTCGCCCACACGAAGTGGCTTGAAGGACCGATGCATCTCTACTTTACCGACAAGGAGAATCCGATCA
>VFKY01000046.1 GCA_009885275.1 Verrucomicrobiota bacterium
TTCACGTCACTGTTTGTGATGAGGCGACGCGTGTTACTATAGGGCGGCTTGGTCTCATCGACATTGATGATGGCTCCATAGTTATGCATTTTTAACATCTGCCAGGAGCGGCAGTAATGATCGCCAATCCATCCACCATCGAGTACATGGGAGAAACCGAAGAAACGGTTCGAGGGTGTGGCGGAAGGAAACCCCTGCCATGTTTCCGTGTTATCTCGCGGCCCAGAAAACATCACTACGCGATCTACCTTCTGATAAATGGCAAAACGCGCCGCGGTGGTGCTGCCGTGCGAGATGCCGCACATGATGATCTTGTCCCACTGTAAGCCATGGCCATCAGCATTGAGAAACTGCTCCCACTTCCCTTGTGGATTTTCTTTGGCGAGCCATTTCACGAACTGAAGTGATCTCTCCATCATGCCATCGGGTTGTGGAATATTTACTAGAGGACTATGATCTTCACCAGTAGCGGCTTCGAGTCGCACCTTACCGATGGCGGTACCATCGTCGTATTGTTCCTTCTTTAATCCGGCGAACCAACCGTTCGCATAGTGTGGTTGAATACCATGCATACCGTAGCTGGCGATGCGCTCGAACAATCCCTGATTGTGCCCCATGAGCCAGATCACGAGCTTGCCCTGAGATGGAACGCTGGTATCAACGGTGGCATGCTGGAGATCGGCGGGCTTGCCTTTTGCATCGGTGAAGACAAATCCAATCTCAGGATGTTCTTTGGCGCGAGGATCGATTTCACTGGCGCGTTTAGCGAGGTCATAACGCTGTGAAGGTTGATCTGCAGCGTGCAGATGTCCCAAAAAAAGGAGAAGCAGGGAGAGGGGGAGTGATCGCATGAATATTTAAATGGGTTATAGAATCGATAAAAAACGCAGGTGATTTTTACGGTAACGGCACACGACGTGAAAGCGTGATGCGAACATCATCGAGGTAGTGCCCGTCGAAGTTTTCGCGTTGTTGTTCGCGAGTCGCGTGGATCACACTGAGATGGATCAGAAGGAACTCAGTGTCTGGAGGAACTCGCAGTTCACTTGCTACCTTTTGCCATGTATGGGGATCTCGATCCAGTCGTGGGAGGTTTTTTTCGGACATTGCCAGTGCGCCAGTTCTAAGGACGCTGTCGCTGAGGAGTGATTTGTGCAGGGCTGTTTCGGCACTCAGTGCGTGCATTCCGACCGCGACGCTATATCGCTCTTCTGAGGGAAAAGGGAACGAATTGAATCCTGCTGTGACTTGCAGCACCGCATTGCCATCTGCGAACTCATGATGAAA
>VFKY01000034.1 GCA_009885275.1 Verrucomicrobiota bacterium
CTGTATCCACGGAATGGCATCGCGAATGGCGAGCTGGCTGAATTCGTAAATGCCGAGCGAGGAGGCGGTGGAACTCAACTTCACCGCAAGCACTTCCGGCTTGAGTCGTTTTCCGCCGCAAGCCTTGCAGGGCTGGCTGTTCATGAAACGGACCAGCTGGGCGCGATGCTTGTTGCTCTTCGATTCAGCGTGGAGTCGTTCGACCTGAGCCAGCAATCCCTCAAACGGCTTGTCCTGGGTGCGCTTGCTGCTGGAGACCTTCAGTCCGGTCGGCACCAGTTCCTCACCGCTGCCATGAAAAAGGGCATCACGGAAAGCTTGAGGCAAATCGCGAAAAGGCTTTTTGACATCGACCCTTTTGTGTTTTGCCAAAGCTTCGATCATGCTTTCCTGCATGGCACGTAGTCGCGGCTGCTTCGTCCACCAACTTTTGACGGCTCCATCGCGCAATGATTTATCCTCTTCAGGCACCAGCAAATGCGGATCAGCGGCCATCACGGTTCCCATACCTTCGCAGGTGGAGCAGGCTCCGAGATGCGTGTTGAATGAAAAATGCTTGGGCGTGAAATCTTCCAGGATCAGTCCGGTGCGAGTATTCGTGTAAGACGTGGTGAAGCTTTGTTCTTCGGTGCTCTCATTCACGGTGGTGAGAAAGCGCACTTCGCGGGGATTCCATTTCAGCGCGGTCTCCAGCGACTCCATCAAACGCTGCCTCATGCCTTCACGGATGATGAGACGATCCACTACCACCTCAATGGAGTGCGGTGTGGTGCGTGGCGTTTTGAGATGCTCATCGAGTTCATGAATTTCGCCGTCAATGCGAACACGAACAAAGCCCTGTCGCTGGAGCTTTTCAAAAAGCCCCCGGAAATCGCCGCGTTCATGATCCACTACTGGGGCCAGAAGTATGGTTCGCGTACTCTCGGGCAGCTTCATCATGATATCGGCGATTTGCGAAGAGCTTGTCTTTTCAAGAACCTCGCCCGAGGTGGGATCGTGGGGTTGACCTGCGGCGGCATAGAGCACGCGGAGGTAATCGTAGATTTCCGTGACCGTGGCGATCGTGGAACGCGGGTTGTGAGCCACCGTGCGTTGTTCGATGGCGACTGCCGGGGAGAGGCCATCAATGAAATCCACGTCCGGCTTGTCCATTTGATCGAGGAACTGGCGAGCATAGGCCGAGAGGCTCTGGACATAGCGTCGCTGTCCCTCGGCATAGAGGGTATCAAAAGCGAGCGAGGATTTGCCGGAGCCGCTCACCCCTGTGAGTACGACCAGCTTCCCTCGGGGAATGTCCACATCTACATTCTTCAGGTTGTGCTGGCGGGCGCCACGCACACGGATGAAAGCCGAAGGTTCAAGATTCAAGGGAAGAAAAGGGATAAGGGATAAGGGGTAAGGGATAAGTGGGGAAGTTCAAGATTTAAGGTTTTTTCAAAACCTTCGGCGTTTACCGTTGTTTACACCGTTCATGTCCACGATTAGTCTGGTTTACTACCCTCAAGATAGATCCGTCAGGACCATGTCAGACTGGACTCCGACCAACGACAATACAAATGTAACTGATCCATCTTGCGATGAGGACAGCGTGCGTCTCATGCTAAGGGTTAAGGAAGGGGACGTGAAGGCTTTTGAAAAACTGGTCGAGCTACATCAGCGTGCGGTAATCGGCACCGTTGCCCGGATGCTGAATAATGTGGATGACGCCCATGATGTGGCTCAACAGGTTTTTGTGAGGGTTTGGCGTTCGGCGTCGCGATATGAACGGAGTGCAAAGTTTACCACGTGGCTTTTCACCATCACGCGCAATCTTGTTTTCAACGAAATGCGGCGTCGTGGTCGCAAACGCGAAGTTTCCATTGAAGAACAGATGGAGGAGTATCATCATGAGATGTCCGCACCTGATCGAAACAACCCAGACGTCGTGGTGGTGCAGGAAGAGTTGGAGTCTGCGATTGATCGCGCCATTCAATCGTTGCCGGAGAAACAAAGACTGGCCGTGTCTCTGAGGCGCTATGAAGACCTGCCTTACGAGGAAATTTGCGCGGTTCTCGGGATGTCGCTTTCAGCAGTGAAGAGTTTACTTTTTCGAGCACGCGCCGACTTGAAAGAAAAGCTCGCAGCGTATCTTGATCCTGAAGTTGATTGAAATATTTTGTAGGGCGGGCGCTCCGCCCGCCGTGTTCCATCTTTATGAGGCGAGCGTAGCGCCCGCCCTATAAAGCACGCTCTCTACCACTTCATTCCAATTTTTTTAAACGCAGATTTAACCTCAGTCTCAAGTTGCTCTGGGGTTCGGCCATCGAGAAGGATAGCGAGTTTTTCAATGCCGAAATCTTTACCGCTCGTAGCACTAGGTTGCTCAGGGGCTTCTGGTGGAACGAGTCCGCTTGGGTAGGAAAAGCGATTGTCTTCAAGTTTTTTCACACCGGGTAGCTTTAGGAAATCTTCGAGTGCTTTGCGATAAACCAGCATCTTGGAGGTGAATTCATTTTGCTTGGTTTTCTCTGCGCCCATGGCATCGAGATACTTCATAAAGCGAGTGCCTTTGCCATCGCCATCGAGGTGACAGAAGTAATAGACCAATGCATAGGATTGAAAATAGAGTTGGCGCATAGAGCGTCCCTGTCCTGCAGTGTTTGAGGCAATCTGGTCCCACTCATCGCGAGGCATTTTCATGTGATCCATCAAAGGACGAAACTCTGTCAGGGTCATATTTTCCTGCGACTCACGTTGTCTGATATAATCCTTCAAGCCCACTTCATGTTTTGCGGCTTGAAAGCGTCCGGCATTATAAGGAATGGATTCCGTGTATTCCGCAGTGCCTTCGATGATCCACGTTGGCAACAGGTTTAAATAGTCATGCATGAGTTGATGCGTGATCTCATGGATAATGGTGTCGTTACGATAGCCGGCATCCATGAACCAGGTCTTGCCTCGCATGTCGAGCCCGAGACTTTGGAAAGGAATCCTAAAAATACGATCGCCCGAAAAATAAACGCCACCGGAGTTTTCAGGGCCACCTTCCGCGAAATAACTCTTACGTGTTTCGTAGAACTTGGCCTGGTAGCGTCCGATACTAGCAGGGGGTTTGGGAGATATCCCCCAAGGCAAAGCTTCGACCAAGGCTCGTGTGGCTTCAAAGGTACGGGCAATTTCTTTCATGACACTGCCAGCGAGCTTGTCCTCTGCAATGAACTCGAAAGATTCGGAGCGATAGATACATTTTTTCTCAGTGGGATTTTCTTCGACAATAGAAATTTCAATGGATTTTGTGGGCACTTCCACTAGTTCGGGCCAGACGCGCTTTTCAATGGGAATGGTGCCGGTAGTGATGAGCGAGGCAATGGTGGGAGTGGGCGCATTGGGCGTTGCCGTGCTTTTTTTAATGAACTCCTGATCCGCAGGGGAGAGTCGAGCGAGTGGAACTTTTACACTCTGACCGCTAGCCAACGTGAAAAGCACTTGATCGCCTTCGATGCCCATTACCTTTGCTTGCATGGCTCGACCTTGAATATCGGTCCATGCTCGTAACTCGCTAGTAACGGCAGTTTGACCGAATGCCAGTGGCCCGCTTACGGTTAAAGCAATGCAGAGAAATCTGATGAGGGTGAACGTGCGGCCTAAGAGTGAAATCATGCGAATGGGTTTTAACATGAAATGATATAGGAAGTCAAACTTAGTGCATACCGAAGTCATTATGAAAGTGATCTGTCCCATAAAAAAACCGCCGCAGGTTTGCTGCGACGGTTTTGGGGAGAAATACTAGTGCTTACTTTGAGGGGCTACCGTAAACAGCGACTTCAATGTAATGGTTCATTTCATTGGCAGTGTTGCCATTGCTGTAAAGGCGGACATAGCGGCCTTTTGTACCCTTGGCTTCAATAAGGCGACCATGGTTGGTCTCAACGTAGGCTTTTTGCTCACCTTTGCCGAGTTTGGAGCTGTCATCATGGTCGTTGTTGTAGAGGGTGGTAACGCCAGTCTTGAAATCCTTGTCATCACTGATCTGGATGTTGTTATCAAAGTAGATGGAAGTTTGCTTATGAAAATGCCAGAGCAAAATTTTCCAAATATCATGGGATGCTCCGAGATCGATCTGAACCCACTGATGTCCGGGGGCGAGTTCAACATAGCAACCATCAGCACCATCGGGGTCGCCGTCGGTGATAAGATCGAGTGTTCCGATAATTGGAAGCGGATCAGAACTGGTGACCGGTTTTCCTTTGGCGACGTTTTGTTCGGCACCCTTGGGAACTTTGAAGGTAAGTCGCGCTTTGACTGCTTCAGGATCAGGTTTTTCAAGATTAGGAATGTCACCGGTTGGCACTGGAGTGCCGATGAACATTGGCTTGGGATAAGTAGGGGTCACATCCACAAGGTCGCCTGCGGGCATTGCAGGGGCAGTATTACCTGCTTCAGGCGTTTTTTTGGCATCTCCACAAGAGGAGAGGGTGAGCGAGGTGGCGATAATGCTACCAAGGAGAATGAGGTTGGTCTTTAGTTTCATGGGTATTTTAAAAAGGTAAATAGGGTAAGTTCTATTGATTGGAGGGTTAGACGGTAAAATCTTCGGGCGTGAAGATGATTTTGTTGCCAGACTTGATGGATTCATACGCTTTAAGCACTGTGACACATGACTTGAATGCCGCCACCACGTTACAGGTGAGATGCTCGGGCTTTTTCATTTGCACGGCTTCTATGAAGTTTTGAACGTGCGGGGAATGTGGATACCGCTTGAGAGTGGCTCCGAGTTCCCATTGATCGAGAGCTTTACTCTCACGTACGTCGGCAAAGCTTACCGCACCAAAGGATGGGGGCTTCGGTTTCTCCCATGAGCGATCACTTTCCCAGAACTTGTTCTTCACACTATCGAGGGCTTTGAGAATGACGGGATTTTCCCCACCGGCGTAGGCGCTCCAGTCTTGTCCGGGCTCTGCATAAACTTGGTTGTAGCTGTTGCTTTCGGAGATGATGGCAGAGCCATTCACGCCCATGTGCTTTTCATAGTAACCTTGAGAACCGGTGGTGGTAAGCACCTGATAGTATGCGCGCATGGTGCCTGTGGGCAGTTTGTATTCATACAAACACATGACGTTGTCTGGTAGTTCGAATTTGGCTTTGATTTTGCCATCGCTATCGGCCGTGCCATCGTAGTAGTCGACACCACCACTCGCGTAGAGCGAGACTGGAGTGGTTTCATACATCCAGTTGAACATGTCGATTTGGTGGGCACCAAGATCGGCAATGGGGCCTGCGCCGTATTTTGCAAAGAAGCGCCAGTTCAAAAATTCGTCCATGTTGCCATAACCATACTTTTGAAGCATGGCGGTGGGAATCTCCTGACCCTTAGGGGCACCGAGTGGTTGACTTGCAGAGACCCCACGATTCCACTGACCGTAGCAGTGAGTTACTCGGCCAAGCATTGAGCCCTTTTTAATAACGTTGTCCCGAAGATTTATATAACGGGGATTGCTGTGGCGCTGATGTCCGATCTGGAAGATGCCGGCGTTATCTCTGCCGGCTTTCACCATGTCGCGAGCACCATCAATGGTGTTGGACATCATTTTTTCGCAATAGACTGATTTGCCTTTTTCCAGAGCCATTCTTGAAAACGGCGCGTGAAGGAAGTCCGGAGTGGCAATGAAGACGGCCTCAAGGTCCTTCTCTTTGTCGAGCATCTCTTCAATCGTCTCATACTCGTTCACTTTTCCATCGACCTGCTCTTTATTTTGCAGGGGAAGCTTACGCGCGATAGGACTGCGTTTGTAGGGCCAGATGTCGCAAACAGCGATCCATTGGATCCCTGGAACATCTTTGGAAGCAGCGAGCAGACGCTCACCCTGCGAACCGCAGCCGACGAGAGCACATTTGATCGTTCGGTTGGCGCTTGTACCTTGGGCAATAGCACTCTTGCTTGTACCTAGAAGCAGACCGCCACCGGCGACGGCACTTGTGCGAAGGAATCCACGTCGATCCATGAAGCGTGTCAGGGACGATGGCATGGGCTGGTTGTTTTTTGGAGAGTTATTCATGCGTTCAGACAGGCAATAGTTACGAATCCGCGAACTGGTGAACTATTTATTTTTTGCCACGAAGAAATCCATCGATGGAAAGTTTGTTGTTCTTCACTGTTGCGAGAGCGGCTGCAATGATGAGCACGTGAATTCCGATGTGTAATACTTCGGTATCATCGGGGAGAGC